>JALSQG010000094.1 GCA_026985565.1 Deltaproteobacteria bacterium | reverse complement strand
TGCCTGAAAACAGAAACTTTCTTGTTGCAGCAGGCCTTGAGCAGGCACTCGACTATCTCACAACGCTATCTTTTTCAAATGAAGATCTGGATTATTTAAAAGATCATGGTCTAAGCGAGGCCGCCTTGGATTATCTTTCCTCCTTCTCCTTCAAGGGAGACGTCTTTGCCATGGAGGAGGGAGAGATCTTCTTTGAAAACGAGCCGATTTTGAGGGTGGAGGCACCGATTGCCCAGGCACAGCTTGTGGAGACAAGGCTCATAAACATCATTCACTTTCAGTCCTTGGTTGCAAGTAAGGCATCAAGGGTCTTTTTGGCATCAAGGGGGCTACCTCTATTGGATTTTGGCTTTAGACGGAGCCACGAGGCTGATGCTGGCCTTTTTGCAGCAAGGGCATGTTTTATTGGAGGTTTTTCTGCAACGGCAACTGTTGAGGCAGGCAGGCGTTTCGCAATTCCAGTAACAGGGACGATGGCTCACTCCTTTGTCCTGGCGCATGAATCAGAAGAGCAGGCATTCAAAAACTTTATAGAGGTGCACCCGTCAAATCCCATCTTGTTAATCGATACCTTTGATGTAGAAAAGGCGGCATTAATCGTGGCAAAACTCTTTCACAGCTATAAAAAACAGGGGGTAAAGATCAAGGGGGTACGAATAGACAGCGGAGACTATCTTTCACTATCGAGGCGTGTTCGCCAAATATTTGATGAAAAAGGATGTGGGGAATTATCCATCTTTGTTTCTGGAGGCCTTGATGAGGCAGAAATTGAAAGGCTCTTGTCTCAAGGAGCACCCATTGATGGGTTTGGGGTGGGCACATTGGTGGATACCTCTTCCGACGCCCCCTTTCTGGACTGTGCCTATAAGCTCGTGGAATATGAAGGAAGACCTTGTATGAAATTTTCTACCGGTAAGGCCACGCTCCCATTTAGAAAGCAGGTTTTCAGGATACATGACCAAGACGGGTTCATTAAAAAAGATACTTTGGGGACGGAGGATGAAGACTGCCCGGGTACGCCACTATTAAAAAAGGTCATGGAAGGAGGGCAGGTAATTAGAAGCTGTGGTGTCCAACAGGCCCAAAAAAGGTGCCTTAACAGGCTTTCGAAACTTCCAGAAAGGCTTAGGGATCTAAAGTCAAAGGAGGATTTTGCACCAAGGCTAAGTGGTAGGCTTAAGAAATACTTGTCAAAAGGGCAGGGAGAATCCGCCCTTTAGAAGTGGGGTAAGGATCATCTAAAGAACAAATTCGTACAGCCTTTTGCACCTTCTTTCAAGTACCCCTTCGTCTATCTCGATTCCAAGGCCAGGTCCTTCAGGAACCTTAGCCCTACCCTCAAAACCAAATTCAATAGGATTTTTACATATATCTTCCTTTAGAAGGAACCTCGAATAACAGCCTTCAACAAATCTAAAGGGTGGGCATACAGCCGCCAGGTGGCGTCCGGCAGCCGCCAGTATGGATGTTTCACCAACATGACAGCCAAGCTGACAAAAAAGTCCAGCTGACATGGCATCCCTAACCATTTTCTTGCTCCTTAAAAACCCGCCGCACTTAGAAATCCGGATATTTATGCCCTTGCAAAACCTGTTTTTTACTATTTCATCAAGATCCCTTTCTGAGCTGAAGGACTCATCCGCAATCACAGCTACACCTGTTTCTTGCTCCACCCTTTTAAGCCCGTTTTTATCTTCTTTTGGAACCGGTTGTTCAAAACTGGAAATGTCATGCCCCTTTCTTTTAAGCTGATGGACCAATCTGGTGGCCTCTGACGCATTGAAGGCACCGTTTGCATCAAGTCTCATGTCCACCTCATCTCCAAGGCGTTTTCTGATTACAGACACGGTTTCCACTGTTTCTTCAATAGATGACGATGCCTTTGCCTTTATCTGGCAGATTCCATATTGCACGGTAAGTTTCAGTATGGATTCAAGATAATCCTTGGAAACAAGGGGCAATATAGAGGAATAGCACATGGTCTCAGTTATTGGTTTTTCTTCAAAGAGCTTCCATACAGGGATGTCTTGTTTCTTGCAAAAAAGATCAAGAAGGGCAAGTTCAACGGCACACACTGCAGATGGACTTTTCTCAGAAAAACCATTAACGGACAAACTCTCCAAGAAACCAAGGAAGTCGTCCCTGTCGTTAAAATTTTGCCCCAATAGTTTCTGGCAGATCTTGCTTGTTGCCTCTTTGGTTGATTGGATATCCTCCCCAGTAACGTATGATCTCGGGGTCCCTTCGCCGTATCCTTTTTGGCCTTCCCTGTCCTGGATTTCCACCAGGATACCTTGGCTTTCACGCCTCTTGGCAAGATTATGTGTAACTGGGACGGAGAACGGAATCTTTATCTGGTATACTCTTATCTTTCCTATCTGCATCCTCTGGTCCTAAGGAGTTGTTTAAAAGGAATCTGGCAGCTCCCTTTAACTGATACCACTGGTGTGGTGTCAGAAAGATGTGTTTTTCAAGAGTTTTCCATGCGGTAACGGCCACAGAGGCGTCTGTTTGACCATTTGCCAGAAATTCCACTACCATGTTTATACGTCCCTGTTCCCTTTTCATGAGCACCAAAAATGTTGGGGCCTTGGCCTTTTTGAAAAAGAAATCAATGGTTCTGTCTCTCGGTAGGGTCATGCCGAATACAGATACACGCTGGGATTTATGAAAACGCCATTCAGAAAATTCGTCACATTCAGTAATGAGAAAACGGCCCTGGCGTATGGCCCTTAGAGCCTTCAATGCAACGCCTGGCTCACTTGCATCTATGAGTTGAACCCCAAATTTTGCAGCCTTTTCCGTAAGGGCCTTCTTCAA
>JALSQG010000093.1 GCA_026985565.1 Deltaproteobacteria bacterium | reverse complement strand
AGTTTAACATTCTTTTTTAGCATAATAATTTTTGTAGTGACAATTAAAGTTTAATATGTCAAAGTACAGCCGTCAACGATTTGGGCCTGTGGCCCTTGAAGATAGGGCCTTTCAAAAAATGCCTTCCTTGTTTCAACCTTTGCAGTGTGAATCAAGCAATCTTTCGTAAATGAACATAGAATATTGCCATAAAACAGATGTGGGGCTTAAAAGAACAAGGAACGAGGATTTTTCTCTAACCCCAGAAGATTACGAAGGGGCCTTTGAATCAAGGCACATGGGCATGGTCTTTGCCGTAGCAGATGGTATGGGAGGCCATCCAGCCGGAAACCTTGCAAGCCGCATTGCTTGCAAAACCTTTTTGAAACACTATTTTCAGACTGGCCCTGTTACTGGTGCCTTGATAAGGGGAATATCCTTAGCAAGCTGCAAACCCATAAAAAATCGGGTTGTAAAGGCCATCAAGGAGGCGGACAGGCAGGTATGCCACTATGGTTGCAAACATGAGATGTGCAAAGGGCTTGGAACCACCCTTTCGGTCCTCGTCATTATTGGATCATGGGCAGTCATAGGGCATGTGGGGGACAGCAGGATTTACAGGCTTAGAGATGGAACTGTCGAGCTTTTGACCCATGACCACACCTTTGTGCAAGATCTCATAGACATGGGCGAGATAACCCCCAAAGAGGCAAAGGAAAATCCAATGCGTCACGTGCTCATGGAGGCACTTGGACTTGGGACAGACGAAATCTTCACGAGATGCGAAAGAATTTTACCAGGGGACCTTTTTTTACTTTGTACAGACGGTCTTCATGACATGGTCTCAGACCAAGAGATAACGGATGTCATCAAAAGTGACATGATGATTGATCAGATGTGTGAAGGGCTTGTACAAAAGGCCCTTGAAAATGGTGGCAAAGACAACGTCACTACAGTAGTGGTGAAATACATTGGAAATTAGTTGGAAATAACAAAATGAACCATCAGTCCGCACATACCCTTCCTATAGGGACCATATTGAATGACAAGTGGGTAATCCTTGAATTTATTGCAAAGGGTGGAATGGGGGAAATATACAGGGCCCATCAGCTTAATCTGAAAAGGGACGTCGCCATAAAGACCGTCTCCAAACAGTGGCTCGAAGACATAGAAGATGATCCAGAGGAAAAGGAAAACGCACTTAAACGTTTCAGGCAAGAAGTTCTGACCATGGCGCAAATCCGCCATCCAAACGTGATTCAGATTTACGATTTTGATTCTTCCAAAGTAGAAATCCCTCACAAGCACTATGACATCAACTACATCGCCCTTGAATACATACCAGGCTCTACCCTCAGGGATACCATGCGGGAAGAAGGATTCTACCCGAATGAAAAGGAAACCGCTAAGTGGATCAGGAGATACTTCCTCCCGGTACTAAGTGGAGTTGGAGCTATTCACAAGGCAGGGATCTTTCACAGAGACCTTAAACCAGAAAATGTGCTCTTGGACGATGATACGCCAAAGATTGCAGACTTTGGTCTTGCCCGTTCCTGCAAAATGGAATCCATGACCTGCTCCCTTGAGATAAAAGGAACGCCTGCCTACATGGCACCCGAACAGTTCATGGACTTTAAAAGGGCGGATCAAAGAACCGACATTTACGCCCTTGGCAAAATCCTTTATGAGGCCATAGCAGGCAAGATACCTGAAAATGCAGTACCCTTCACCCAGGTTGGCCTGAATGAACCAAAGGGCGAGCTATTCAAAGAGATAGACACCATAATCAGAAAGGCAACAGATAAGGATCCTGAAAACAGGTTTCAGTCCATCAAGGAGATGAAAAAGGCATTGGAGGAAGCCCTCTTCCATTGGGAGCAGTCAAAGGGGGAATTTGCAAAAAAAGATAGCCATGGCATCTACCTGTCAAGGCCGCTTATTGCAGTGGCGGCCATCCTTGCCATAGCCCTTTTGTTTGGGCTTGGTCTGTGGGGTTTTCACTACGTTCAGGAACATTACCTTTCTGCAAAGCCCCACAGGGTCAGGACCCTTGTGCTTCCTGACAACTATCCTTCCAAATTGGAGGCGGTTGATGGCACCCAGTTACGACTTATCCCCGGAGGGACGCTGTGGGTTCCAAAAGAATTTGATAGGAACGTTGATAGTCCAGTTACCATTGGCACCTTTTACATGGATGAAACACCTGTTACAAATCAGCAATATGTGGACTTTCTAAACCAGATTAGATCGACACTTACTGTTGAAGAGGGTGCAGTCAAGAAAAACGGGCAGATATATCTCTATCTCGGGGAACCACTTCAAGGTTATGAACCCATCGTTTACAAATCTGGAAGATTCAAGGTCAAACTTCCGGCCCACTCCGCATGCCCAGTAATAAGGGTAACAGGTTATGGGGCAGACGCCTATGCCACCTTCTATGGCAAGAGGCTTCCAACCAAATTCGAATGGCTCTATGTGGCATCAGAAGGCAATATGAAAAACGGTAAAGAGATAGGGATGCCAACGTCCTTTTTCAAACCAATAAAGCTTCCCTACCCTGTGATGCTCTTTAAGCCAAACTTCTTCGGGATCCGGGCCATGAACATCAACCTTGGCTCTTGGGTCATAGACGCTATAAGGCCTGATTCCAATGGTAAAAACGACTTTGCCATAATGGCAGGGTTTGAGACAGGCCTTTCTGAGATGAGCAGGATCCCCCTTCCCGTAAAGAGAAACCCTTGGGAGGCCTTTGAGGAAGTCGGCTTTAGATGTGCAAAAGATGCCACCATCGTCCCTATCCCCAAAAGGCGAATGGGAGATAAAGTCAGGTAAAAATACGGGAGTGCTTTAGATAATGAAAACAGGAAACAGGGCCTACAGGGCCATGATATCAACAGACTGGAACGAATGCCTTGCACCAAGCGGCCCATTTGACCCGTTTACATTTTCTTACCCACAGCTTTCTAAAGGGCTTGAAAGGATATTTAGGGCCTATACCGGCAATGAAATCAGTCTTGGCCAGGCTGTTGAAACCCTCCTTACGCTTGTTCCAGCACCACTTACCGCAGAACAGATGGATGAATATCTGGATTGCTGCTTTTCTACCTATCAAGGCGTATGCGAGTTCATGAGATGGTGTTCTGAAAAAGGCATACTATTTATGATCAATACAACTGGCACCATCGGGTATTTCCAAAGAGTACTTGCAAAGGGCCTGATTCCCGAGATAGACGCCCTTTCTGCACTGTCCATGCTTATCTTTTCAAAAACCCAAAAGGACCCACGATGCATTTATCCTCTCAAAGAGACCACAGACAAGGCCCGAAACACCGAAACTGTGGCTCGACTCTTTGACATACCTACAGATAGGATTGTGATCATTGGCGATAGCGGCGGCGATGGTCCACATTTTGAGTGGGGGGCCAAGGCGGGATGTCACCTCATTGGAAGCATGACCAAGGCTTCCCTGCAAGACTATTGTGACCATCGTTCAATAAAAATAGATGTCTACTTTGGGGTTCGCTACCAGCCAAATGAAAGACGAAACCTGGAAAAAGAAATGAGTTACGATTTTACCAAACTTGAAGATATCATTTCCAAGATACTGAAACTTTCTTGACCATGAAGGATAGAATCAAAAATCGCCTGATCATTGTAACTGTTTCCATGGTGATAACCCTTTTACTTAAAGGGCTCGTATGTTCAACACCATATGTCTTTGCCCACGAGCAAGACAGCTCTCTTATCATAGACAACACCCTTGTAATTCAAACACTTGGCGCAACCACTCTATTTTTTCTTGTAATCACCCTTCTACTTGGAAGACGTCTTCTTAGAGACAGGAAGAAATTTTTCCCTTGGCACAAAAGGGCAGCCTACGTCACTGTGATTCTTGGTGTAATACACCTTTTGTCCGTAATAATCCTACACTGAAAAAAGGTCTTTGTATAACAAAAGGGAACGTAATATTAGCATAGATTATGAAGATATTGAAACACACTGTGATACCAGATAGGGAGATACGCTTTATCTTTTCAAGGTCCCGTGGACCTGGCGGACAGAACGTAAACAAGGTAAACACCAAGGCCACTGCAATATTTGATGTCATGGCATCCAAGGGCCTTTCTGTCGCACAAAAGGAAAGGATAAAAAAGAAACTTTCTTCAAGGCTTAGTCGCAATGGGATACTTGTTGTTTCATCAGATAGATTCAGGTCTCAAAAGGCAAACAGAGAGGATGCCCTTAAACGAATCGCCTCCATTCTTGAAGAGGCACTAAAGGAAAGACCAAAAAGAAAAAGAACAACAGTCTCTGCTTCTGCAAAGGAAAGACGTCTTAGGGAAAAGAAGCACAGAAGCAGGATCAAGAAGGCCAGGAAAAAGGATTTTTTGAAAGAATGGTGATTCCCTGGCCTTTCTGTCTCATGTATTTGACCATTAATCTGCCTTCTTTCTCATGAAGGCAGGAATCTCAAGCTCTTCAGAATCCAGAGATTCAAAGCCGGTAAACTCCCTGGATTTCTTGTCTGTCTCCTTTGGTGCAAATTCGAGTGCACCCTTTTTCACCTTGTGAATAGGAAGCTCCTCTTCGTGAACAGGTTCCTCGGAAACCCTCTTCTGCCGGGCAGCGTCAAGGCTCGTAACCACTGAATCTTCCATAGGAAGAGGCTTTTCCCTGCCAATTCCAGTTGCGATGACCGTCACCCTGATCTCATCCCCCATGTTGTCGTCAAATACCGTACCCCAAATAATATTTGCGTCGTCATGGGCCTCCTCATAGATGAGGGTGGAGGCCTGATCTACCTCCTCCATGCTAAGACTTGCTGCGCTTGCCGTGATGTTCATGAGGATTCCCCTGGCTCCGCTTATTGATACGTCCTCAAGAAGGGGATTGGCTATGGCCATCTGGACCGCCTCGAGAGCCCTTCTTTCGCCCTTGGCAACACCTGTGCCCATAAGCGCCATTCCCATCTCTGCCATCACTGTTCTGACATCGGCAAAATCCACATTGATATAGCCCTGAACCACGATGAGATCAGAAATACCCCTTACTGCATAGTAAAGGACCTCATCGGCCTTTTTAAACATCTCAAGAAAGGGTGTATTGGGCTGAGCAAGGCTCCTTAGTCTGTCATTTGGAATGGTGATGATGGTATCCACCACTTCCTTTAGCCTATTTATACCCTCATCCGCCTGGCGGGCACGCCTTTTCCCCTCAAAGCTGAAAGGCCGTGTCACCACTGCCACAGTAAGGGCGCCAAGCTCCTTACTTATCTCGGCAATGACAGGGGCCCCACCAGTGCCTGTGCCACCTCCCATACCGGCAGTGACAAAGACCATATCGGCACCATTAAGGGCCTGTCTGATCTCCTCTGCGCTTTCCTCTGCTGCCTCCCTGCCTATCTCTGGCTTTGCACCGGCTCCAAGGCCCTTGGTGAGACTTGTGCCAAGCTGTATCTTCTTGTCTGCCCGAGACATCTCCAGGGCCTGGGCATCGGTATTTGCAGCAATAAACTCCACTCCCTGAAGCTCCGAGGCGATCATGTTGTTGACGGCATTTCCTCCACCGCCTCCAACGCCTATCACCTTTATCTTTGCCTGTAATTCTTGTTCTACGAATTCCAAGGGCATTCTACCCTCCTCCTCACTGTCTGATTAAAGCCCAAACCAGGATTTCATACGTCCGGTTACCTTGCTGAGGATGTTATCCCCACGCATACGGAACCTCTTTGGATTCTGGGGCCTGTCCTGAAAACCGTAAAGGACAAGACCAACTGCCGTGGCATAAATCGGACTGTTCACAACGTCCACCAGCCCGGAAATGTTGCGCGGATACCCCACCCTTGCCGGCAACTGGAAAATCTGGTCTGCCATCTCGCAAACTCCTGGCAACAAGGCGGAACCTCCAGTTATGACAATGCCGGATGCCAAAAGTTCCTTGAGCCTGGTCCTCTGAATTTCCTGATCGATCAAGGTAAAGATCTCCTCAACCCTGGGTTCCAGTATCTCTGCCAGTATGTGCCTGGAAAGCTGTCTTGGCCGCCTGTCTCCCACGCTTGGCACCTCGATCATCTCATCCCGTCTAACCATGGAAACCAGACACGTACCGTAACGAAGTTTTATCTTTTCCGCATCGTTCATAGGGGTCCTGAGCCCCACCGATATATCGTAGGTGAGGTTGTTGCCCCCAAGGCCAAGGACCGCCGTATGCTTTATGGAGCCTTCACTCAAAAGGGCAAGGTCTGTGGTACCTCCGCCAAAATCCACCAGTGCAACCCCTATTTCCCTTTCCTCGTCCGTTATCACTGCATAGGCCGAGGCAAGGGGTTGAAGCACTATGTCATCCACATCCAATCCGGCACGGTTAGCACACTTGACAAGGTTCTGTGCGGCAGTCACAGCTCCTGTGACTATGTGAACCTTGGCCTCAAGCCGAACACCCATCATGCCTACAGGGTCCAGGATGCCGTCTTGATCGTCCACTATGTACTCTTGGGGAAGTATGTGGATTATTTCCCTGTCTAAGGGAATTGCCACGGCACGGGCTGCATCTATCACCCGTTCCACATCATCCTCGCTAACCTCTTCCCCCTTAACTGCAATCACGCCGTGGCTATTAAAACCCTTTATGTGACTGCCTGCAATTCCAACAAAGGCAGAGGTGATCTCGCAGCCGGCCATGAGTTCTGCCTCTTCCACCGCCTTACGAATGGAGTTGACCGTACTGTCAATATTCACCACCACCCCTTTTCTGAGGCCAACTGAAGGGTGAGACCCCACACCGACGATCTCGATCTTGTCATCGGTCATCTCCCCCACCACACAGCATATCTTGGTGGTGCCGATATCTAAGCCGACTACAATGTCACCGTAACCATTTTCAACCATTATGCCGTCTATCGTTTCTTAAGCCTGGCCAAGGCCATGTCCTTACCGTAGCCAACATTAACGCTTACAACCTTTGAATACTGTCCTGAATTATACAGCTGAACGAGTATCTTTTCAGCCCGGTAAAACTGTCTCTTATATTTTTCCAAATCCAGCACAAAAGGCACTGCCTTGTCTGCAGTATATATCACCACATTTTTCCCATTTGGAAAATCAATCTGACTTATGTTGTTAAAGCCCAGGGCCCTTACTCCTCTTTTTGACATTCTCACTATGGAGATGGCAACCTTCATCTTTTCACCATCAACAAGTGCACCTGCCCCTGTGTCTGAAGATCCAGGCTTTAGTTCCACTCCTGTGATAACAGGGGCGGAAAAGGTCTCCTTGGGATCAAGTGGCTTAAAAGGTTCCCCGTACTTGTCAACTATGAATATGCGGTCATTTATTCGGGCCAATGCGTAGGGTTCACGTTCCTCAACATGTATTATCACCTTGTCTGGTAAGCGTCTTTCAACTGATACGTCCCTTATCCAGGGATTTTTGAGAATCCTGTTCCTTATGGCAGAAAAATCGAGACTAAAAATATTGTCCCCTTCCTTAACGGAACTTAGGGAAACGATCTCATCCGATGAGATCCTTTTGGCACCTTCCACTTCCACATGCGACACAAAAAAGTATGGGCAGCACTGCATCCATTTCTTTATGCCATAGACAGTTCCGGCAATGCCTCCCATCAATAGACAAATAAGCCCGCCTATGAGCAAAAATCGGGGAAGAAAAGAGGAACTTATTACGGCATTTTGCCTTCTTACACCGCCTTTTCTTTTGCTAAGAGATCTTTTCTTCATGATCCCAGACTACCACCTCTTCCTTCAAAAATATCCCTGTCTCCTCCCACACCCTTTTCTTGACCAGGGTCATAAGGTCCAAAACGTCTCTACTTGTGGCATTTCCCAGATTGATTATAAAATTCGCATGTTTGGTGGATACCTGGGCATCATTGATACGCTTTCCCTGAAGCCCGCAAGAGGCAATAAGTGCCCAGGCAGAACAGCTTTCAGATGGATTCCTAAAGACACAGCCAGCGCTTGGACGTCCCAAGGGCTGATTATTAAGCCTTTTTTTCATGATCTTCTTTATGTTGCCAAGTATCTGGGAAGGACTCGTTGCAACAAGATGGGATCCAGATATGGGTTCTTCTTGTTGATACCCTGACTTTTTGGCAGAAAGCCTGATCTTTGCTGCAGAGACGACTGTTCCAGGAGGTATCTGACTTTTCCTGTAACCAAAAAATCCTTTGGGAACCGACATCCAAGCGCTTCCATGGCTCGAGGTCAAAAGTATTTCACTTACAAAATCACCAAGTTGTACACCGTTTGCCCCTGCATTCATGAAAAGTGCCCCACCAATGGAGCCAGGAATGCCAGCCAGGGGTTCCATGCCTGCAAAACCGTTTTTTATACACCAAAGAAGCAAGCCCGCCATTGTACAACCAGCCTCTACATATAGGACGTCTCTTTTATATCTGTCTATGGCCTTAAGGCGACAAAGGCTAAGCACCACCTTTACGCCCTCGTCTGGCACTATGAGATTGCTCCCGTTTCCAATAATCTTGTACGAAACACCCGATTGGGCAAGAAGCTTCAACACGTTCTCAAGTGCGCTTACAGACTCCGGCATTAAAAAAATTTTTGCCCTTCCACCAACCTTCATGGTGGTAAGTGGGGCAAGAGGCTGGCTATCTGCTACAAAGACCCCATTTATGCGCATTAAGTCATTACGAAGCTGCTGCAATCCTTGCACCCTTCAACCCTTGTACGATGCGAGGCCCAATCCTTCCTATGGCACCGGCACCAAGAGTGAATACAACGTCTCCCTCCCTGAGATGTGGCAGCACTACATCTGGAAGGGAAAAGACATCCTTTACATAATTGACTTTCTTGCCACTTCTTTCATGAATATGCCTTGCAAGACGCTGGCCAGTTACTCCGACAATGGGCCTTTCACTTGCCGGATATATGTCCGTAAGCCAAAGTTCGTCTGCCTCCTTGAAACAGTTGGTAAATTCGTCCATCAGGGCCTTGGTTCTGGAGTAGCGATGAGGCTCAAAAAGCGCCACGATTCGTTTGCCTGGCCAAAGCTGCCGTGCCGCCTTTATAGTTGCCTTGATCTCTGTTGGATGGTGGGCATAGTCGTCCACCACGGTTACGCCTCCAACAGTACCAAGGATCTCAAACCTTCTCCCAACCCCTTTGTAATCCTCAAGGCCCTTGCAAATGGTCTGAAAACTCAAGCCAAGCTCGAGCCCAAGGGAAACGGCTGCCAGGGCATTTCTGACATGATACAATCCTGGCACTGTCAAATTTATTTCACCAAGTTTCTTGCCCCTGTATTTAACATCAAATGCCATACCGCATCCACTGGGCCGGATATTCGATGCCTTTACCTCTGCCCCCTCACCAGTACCATAGACTATGTACCTTTTTCTGCTTGAGCCCAACAGATCCATTACAGCAGGATCGTCTCCGCAAGCAATGACAACCCCATAAAAGGGGATTTTGTCCATGAACCTGGCAAAATTCTCCTTTATCTCATGGATATCTGAGTAAAAGTCGAGATGTTCCCTGTCTATATTGGTGACAACCACAATGGTGGGAGTTAGACGAAGGAAGCTTCCATCGCTTTCATCTGCCTCTGCAACCAGGAAGTCTCCCTTTCCCCAATATGCATTTGTGCCAAGGCCCTTGACCTGACCGCCAATGATGACTGTTGGGTCAAGGTTTGCAGCCTGGAAAACCGATGCAATCATGGATGTTGTACTGGTCTTGCCATGGGCACCGGCCACTGCAACACCAAAACGCTTAAAACGCATGAGCTCTCCAAGCATCTCTGCCCTCTGTATTATCGGGATTTCTGCCTCTTTTGCTGCCACAACCTCTGGGTTGTCTTTTCTAATGGCAGAGGAGACAACTACCACATCTGCCCCCTTGACATTGTCACCACTATGACCTTGGAAAACGGTGGCCCCCCTTGCCCTGAGATTCTTGGTTATCATGGTGGATCTGAGATCCGAACCAGAAACCTCATAACCAAGAGTGAGAAGGACCTGGGCCAGTCCGCTCATACCAATCCCACCTATGCCAACAAAATGAATATGCTGTTTCTTATACATGACTCTTGAGATGTTCCCCCTCTATCTTCCTTAGATCAGTGACCTTATTATTGTCAGCACTGCATAGCCTAAGTATTGATGCAGCTATGTCCTTGGCCGCATCCGGATTACCCAAGCCCTTTGAACGCATTGCCATTTCCAAAAGCCTGCCTGGATCCTCCATCAATGCCTCAATATTTGAGGCAAGGGATACGGCCCCAAGATCCCTCTCCTTGAAACAAAGGGCAGCTCCTGCCTCACATAAGGTCTGGGCATTTAAGTCTTGATGACCGTCCGCAGCATATGGATATGGAATACAAATTGCAGGTTTTCCCACCGCTGTAATCTCGGCCAAGGTGGTTGCACCTGCCCTGCAAATTATCAGATCAGCCCATGAATATGCAATCCCTATTCTTTCAATAAATCGCTCCACCTTCACATTCATACCGACCGACCTATAACTATCTGTTATAACAGAAAATTCATCAGGGCCGCTTTGATGTATGGCCTGAAATTTAAGGCCAGACTGGTGGAGAATCTTAAGGGCCGAACTGACTATCCTGTTTAGCCCCGAGGCACCCTGACTACCTCCAAGCACCAGTATATGAAACTGCCTTAGAGGATCAACACTAACAGACAAATCCATTGCATCTTCGAGTATCTGACGCCTTACAGGATTCCCCAAACAGTGGACCTTCTTACCTTTGAAATACTGTGAAGAGCCCTGAAAACTCGTATAGATCACGTCTGCAAAACGAGAGGCGGCCTTGTTGGCAAAACCTGGAAGGAAATTCTGTTCGTGAATGGCAGTGGTAATGCCAAGTAGTCTTGCAGCAAGAACCACAGGGCCTGAAACATAGCCTCCAACGCCAAGAACAAAATTGGGCTTGAACCTCCTTAGCATGTTAAGGGCCTTAATTACAGACACCGGTAAGCTAAAAAATGACTTTACAAGCCCCACTGCCCCCTTTCCCTTTATTGGGCGCACCTTCAAAATCTGGTACTGCCATGGCCTCTTTGAAAGCACCTTTTTTTCTACGTCCCTTCCTGTGCCAATCCAAAGGACATCAAGGCTGCACGAGGAGCCAAGCTCCTCTGCAATGGCAATACCAGGGAAGATATGTCCTCCAGTGCCCCCGCCTGTTATGACCAACCTTAGTTCATTCACTTCTGGCTCCATCTATCACGCGTTTTATTGCCTTTTGAAACGAAAGACCTCGCTCCTTGTAACTCGAGTAGAGATCAAAGCTTGCACATGCAGGAGAAAGCACGATGGAATCTCCACTCCTCGCCACTGAAACTGCCTGTTTAACAGCCCTTTCCATCACCTCCTGACCATCGTTACC
>JALSQG010000092.1 GCA_026985565.1 Deltaproteobacteria bacterium | reverse complement strand
ACTTTATGAGGATGAGATAATAAGACTAAAGGCAGACTGGTATGTAAAATCCCTTAAAAGGGGGAAGCTGATACTAAAGGATCTTCTCGAGCGCAAAGGAGATATGAAAATAAAAAGGGCCGGCTGAGACCGACCCTTTTGTTTCGTCTGTTATATCTCTTGCAAGGCCACGAACTTTAAGGCCCTTGTTGTACATTTTGTAACGCATGCCGGTTTAAGGCCCTGATCCACCCGATCCATACAGTAATCACATTTTATTGCCTTACCAGTTGCAGGATTTATCTGGGGAATGTTCCATGGACATGCACCAGCGCATGCCATACAACCGATACAAAGATCCTGTTCTATGTAAACAATGCCGTCTTCTCGTTTTTTCATGGCCCCTGTCGGACATATAGGCACACAGTATGGGTCTTCACAGTGGTAGCATGAGCGAAAGAGAAACTCTGTCTTTGGAACACCCTTGACCGATTTTAGGGGTTCATGGGATATCTCGCAAAGTATAGGTCCTACAGGAAGGTTCTTGTTGGCCTTACAGTGGACCTCGCATCCATGACAGCCTATGCACCGTTTTGCATTGAGATAGAGCATATATTTGTTCACAGTTCTACCCTCCTTCTTGGATTCCTGGCGCTTCTGCGGACAGTGACAAACTTCTCACAGAGACAAAGCCCACCACCAGCCTCGTCCATCATGAGCAAAAGCCCCTCTTGCAGCTTCTGGTCACTCATGCCAGCATGGTAGGCGCGGCTTTGAAGAGGAACCTGTCTGCCAAAGCCGTGGACCGTGTAAACGGCCTCTGGATGAATGAACTCTGTTACATGGGCCCTAATGGTACCAATCTGGCTGTCACCAATAACGTCCACCCAGTCACCTTCATTGATACCAAGCCTGGTGGCCACACGTTTGTTGATCCATAAACTGTTTTCAGGCATGAGTTCATGCAGGAATGGGTTGTTGATGGTATGGCTGTGGGCATGAACCGGGCTTCTTCCAAAGACCAGCCTGAACCTTCCCTTTGGAGGTTTCTTTGGAGATTCATATGGCTTGAAGGAAGGTATTCCAAGGGCCTCAAGGCTCTCGTTTATAAGTTCTATCTTTCCAGATGCGGTCTTGAACTTCCCTTCAAGGTTGTCCCTGTCATACATTATAGGTTCGTCGGTTAATGATACAAAGCCCTTTTCCTGGAAGTCCTCAATGGTGTATCCAGTAGGCTCAAGCTGCCATTTCCACATATCTTCTGCAGTCTGGAACGGGAAAAGATCTCCAAAACCAAGCCTGTCTGCAAGCATCTTGAGTATTTCCCAAGAGGGCTTTGTATTAAATTTGGGATCCACAGCCCTGTCACGATATATGAATCTTGGCTTAAGGCCCTTTTGTGTAGCCACAGGGGTTTCCCTTTCAAGATACATGGATTCTGGCAGGATTACGTCACAGTACCAGCCAAACTCGCTGTAGTGGGTGTCTATTGAGACCAGGAGATCACAGTTATCAAGGGCCTCCTTTTGTGCGTTTACATCAGGAAAACAACTGAATGGATCATGCCTGTAACAGATAAGCCCCTTGATTGGATAGGGCTCTCCAGTCATCATGGCCTCGTAGTAAAGATGGAAGAGACCAGGGCCCTTGTCAAACTGCTTGTACTTCCAACCAACGCCATCTGCACGCTTGTCTTCCGGCTTTGGTACATTTGAGCTGAAGGTCCTGAGCCCCTTGACTCCACAATCTGCCGGTGTTTTTGGAAATAGCTGACCACCTTCAGTCTCAATATTCCCCATAAGTACGTTAAGAATATGGAGACAGCGACTTGCATAGAAGGAATCCTTGTATCTTGAAAGCATCCAGCCAGGATGAAAGATTACCTTTGGCCTCTGCCCGCCAATCTCCGTAACGAACTCCTTGAGCTTCTTTACCTTTATGCCGCACTCCTTTGCTGCCCATTCAGCAGTGTACGGTTCAACAAAGGCCGCCATCTGATCAAAACCGACCGTGTACTTTTCTACAAACTCCTTATCGTACGCCTCCTGCTTTATGACCTCATTTATCATGCCAAGGGCAAGGGCATAATCAGTACCAGGCCTTACCTGGAAAAATCTGGTGGATTTGATTCCTGTGAGGGTCTGACGCACATCGACGTAGGTAAGGCTTCCGCCATTGTCCAGCATGTCCATTACCTGATTGACCTCTGCTACCCTCAAGGATGCCAACAGATTTCTGCCAAAACAGATGAGGTGTTCAGCATTGGCAATGTCATAAATAAATCCCTTGCGTCCAAGGCCATAAACGGATTTGCTGGCATGGTGCACATTTCTACCGCAGGCGCTGTCATGATTGGTAAAGTTTGGAGAACCAAGGGCAAAGCAAAAGGCCTTTATGAGATCCTGCCATGGCCCGCCTCTGCAACTCATAACAATTGCCTTTGCACCGTACTTGTCTTTTATCTTTTCAATTTTTTCAGCTACATAATCGAGGGCTGTGTACCAGCTGACTGGTTCCCATTTTCCAGCACCTCTACCACCGCTTCTGATAAGCGGCTGTTGCGGTCTTTCAGGATCCTTCTGAAGCGCCACTCCAGCAGATCCCTTGGCACACAGACTGCCTTTCAGTATGTGTGGGTTCCCCTCTATCCATGTAACCTCCCCATCTTCCACTTCAACCCTGATGGGACATCGAACGGAACACATTCCACACATGCTCCAAACTGTCTTTTTCATAAGACGCCTCCCTTTAGATTTAGAAATAAAAAAACAGAATAGAAAATTTTTGACTTGTAAATTATCTATTCATTTTGTTTTTGAGTCAAGTAAATATTTTCTCAATTTGTTTTGTTATATATTTCACAATCACAAAGCCTATTCTAATGTTAGTTTTTTAGTGATTAAGGATTTACAGTTTTTAGGAATTCAAAAAGAATAGATATA
>JALSQG010000091.1 GCA_026985565.1 Deltaproteobacteria bacterium | reverse complement strand
TGCTTTACTACAGCCGAAAGGATTGCAGCCACTTCTATCATCCATGGTATAGGTCCCCAAAAGTAGCTAAAAAATTTTATTATCGGATTGACCTTTTTTTCTTCGAGAGCATTGGCTCCATAGGTATGAAGGCGCTTTTCAACCTCTTCTGAGGAAAGACCAGACCTTGTGGCCTCTAACGATCTGAGGACACCTTCTATATCCTGGGCAGATGATTCACCTTTTTCTTTTGGTGATTCCTGTCGTTCTTTTTCAGGGGGTTCGTTGTTTTTGGTAGATGTGTCACTCATTGGAATGCCTCCTTTCAATTGACTGAAACCATGAGAGAATAGAAGATATGACAATGATGGTATTTAGCAAGGTAAACACGAATTCTCTTGTTTCAAGTGATATTAATCAATGCACCCTGACACCCTTGCAGAAACAAGAAAAAGCTATACCGGCCTGTCTTTTACAGGTGCTGCATGTGTTGCCTCTTTTCTTGCTTTAAGCCATGCCCTTGCCTTCTGCCTTATCCCATCGAACAGATCATAAAATATGGGTATGTATATGAGGGTCAGGAAGGTGGAGACCATTAGCCCCCCGATTGCCACAACGGCAAGGGGAGAGAGCCTTTCAAGGCCCAAGGCCCTTTGGGCGGCAATGGGAAGCATGCCAACGATTGTCCCGGATGCAGTCATGAGTATGGGCCTTGTCCGTACGCGGACCGCCTGTTCGATGGCATCCTTAAGTTCTGCTCCCTTTGCCCTTGCCTTTTCCACAAAATCTATGAGCAGGATGGAGTTGTTGACCACTATGCCAGACAGAAGGATCATTCCCATGTTGGCAGGCATGCACGCATGCCTTCCCACCAGGACAAGGCCCCAGGCACCTCCTATCATGGCAAGTGGGATGGCAATCATGATGGTGACAGGGTTTATCCATGAGCGAAAGGTAGGGGCCAAGGAGAAAAACAAAAGTATGACCGCTATGCCAAGGGCCTTTGCAAGCCTTTTTCCAGCCTCCTTCATATTCTTGACCTCGCCTTCAAAACTCAGCTTGTATCCTCGAGGCAGGCTCAAGGTGCCAAGCGCCTTCTTTATCCGTGCGTGCAAGTGGGTTATGGCAGCAGTTGCCCTGTAGCCATAAACCTCAACGTTTGGCTCAAGATTCTGCCGTGTAAATTTGGTGCGTGTATAGTTACGGCTGAGACGGGCTATTTCCCTTAGGGGAACCGGCCCAAGGGCCGATGCAATATAGATCTCTTCTATGTCGGCTATATTCTGTCTTTTAGAAAGGGGATAGCGCACCCTTATGGTATAGCCGTCCTCCCCGGGCACCCGTAGAACCGAAGCCACACCTCCCTTTACAGCAGCGGTCAGCTCCCTGCTTATGGTCACAGGATCAAGCCCATATCTTTTCGCCTTTTCCATATCCACCTTTACCAGTACTTCAGGCTTGTCATATGTCCAGGAACGTGAAACCGTTTTTATTCCCCTGACCCTCATAAGACGTGCAGAAACATCGTCTGCAAGGCCATTTAAGACCTTTGGATCAGGGCCAGAGAGCATTACATCAACAGGCGCTGCTATGGAAGAAAGCGGGGTGGCTCCAAAATCGAACACGTTGACACTCTTGACCCCGGGTATTTCCTGTGCCTTTTCCCTTATCTCATCCTCGATCTGCCATATGGTTTCCTTCCTGTGAAAGCGGTCTATGAAGTGGGCGGTTATCAGGCCCTGCTGTGGTATCTGACCGGTACCAAAACTTACCACTCCAGGCTCTGAGCCCACCACAGTGGATATACGTTCAAGGCCAGGCATCCGATTCAGGATTGCCTCTATGCCTTTTGTTATGTGCTCAACCTGGTCAAGGGATGAACCAGATTCTGCCTCAAATGCAATCTTTATGATGCCTGTATCCATGGGGGGCATAAGATCCCTGCCAGCAAGGGGCATAACCACCTTCATGCTTACGATGAAAAGAACGATTCCAGGAAGAAGGAAAAGCAACTTGTGACGCAAGGCATAGTGGGCAAGGTGTACAAAAAATTCCCGTACGGGATCAAGGACATATATGCCAAAAAGATCAGTCAGCCTCTCAAGTCTGTTCCTTTTGGACCGAGCTTTAGAAAGATAGGGCGCAAGAAGCGGGATCACTGTAATGGAGATTATGTAGCTTGAAAGAAGCGCCATTGCCAGAACCACTGTGAATTGCCGTAGTATCTTTTGTACGTAACCTCCAATGAACATGATGGGCACAAGGACTATCACGGTGGTATAGGTTCCGGCCCAGTCTGCAAGAAGTATCTCGTTTAGCCCATCCACAACCGCCCTGTATATGGGTTTGTCAAGTTTACTGAAGTGACGTTCTATGTTTTCAATGACAACTATGGCATCATCCAGCAAAAGACCGACTGCCACGATTACTGCGGTAAGGGTCACGATATTAAGCTCGTAACCGAAAAGATTCATGGCGGCAAAGGTCATGAAATATGTAAAGGGTATGGAAATGGCAGCCAAAATGGAGATCCTTACATTTGCAAGGAATAGAAAGATAACGGCAACGGTCATTATGATGGCGTCCCTGAGGGCGTCTATCATGTTGTCAATGCTCGTTTCGATGATGGTCTTTTGGGTGTCTGCTATCTCAAAATCAATGGCTGGATATTTTTTCTTTATCCCAGGTAGCGCCTTTTCAAGGGCCTTTATGGTTGTTGTCACATGGCCCTTTTCTGGCCTCAGTATGTTTATGCCAATGGCCGCATGTCCGTTTCCCCTGTAAAGGGACTGTCTTTCCTTGTAGTTTGTCTTTATCTCTGCAATGTCCCCAAGGTGGACATCCCCTCCGTTTTCATGGGAAACCACAATGTCTTTAAGGTGCTCCTTTTCGAGCCTTTCGCCCTGTGTTTTCATGAGGTACTGGCTGTCTTTTCTGATGATCAAACCATCCGGGATGTTTATATTCTGGGCCTTGAGGGCAAGTATCACCTTCTCAAGGGACAGCCTGTGGGCATGAAGCCTTTGAGACGATATTTCCACAGTCACCTCTGGGAAATATCCGCCGAATACCTCCACGTTTGACACATCTGGTATTCGAAGAAGGTCTTCCCTGATCTCATTGTCTGCAAGCTGACGCACCTTTTCCAGATCAAGGTTCGTCCCGGGCCTTGGCGAAAGGGCAAGGGTAAAGACTGGTTTGGTAGCATCGCTTACCCGAAAGATCTCTGGCGGTTTTATACCTGCTGGCAGACGTGACTCTATTCTTTTTATGGCATTTGCAGCATCAGTGGCTGCGGCATCGAGTCCCTTTCTGTATTCAAATTCCACGGATACGGCAGCCATCTCATCCTGGCTCACAGACTTTACCTTTCTTACAAGGTCAATGGTGGAAAGCTCTTTTTCAAGAATGCGCGTAACCTTGTCTTCCACATCCGAGGCAGACGCCCCTGGCCAGAGCACAATCACCGTGATGACAGGATAATTGGCATCAGGGAAAAGATTTAGTGGCATGGACATAAATCCTATGACTCCCATGGCCACCACAAGGAGAATGACAGACATTACAAGATGGGGGAAGGAAAGAAGCCGTTCCACAAGGGACCTTTTTTGCACTTTCTGGCCCTCTGTCATCTTTTGTCTCCAGGTGAAACGACCTTAACCCTATCCCCTTCATGCAGCCTCAAAAGGGCGCTTTCCTGCCCGACTATCACGCGGGCCTCAGCAGGTATGCTTTCAGGCTTAAGGATTGCGCCTGCCCCGTTCCTGTAAAGTACTTCAACTTTTCGGACATGGACCCTGCTATTTTCATCAACAAAAAAGACAAAGGTGGCATCAACATTTTCAAGAAGTGCCCTAAGGGGCACACGAAGCCCCATGAGCCTGCCTGTTTCAACAACGCTGGTGACAGTTGCGCCTGTTGGAAGCCCAAAGGGCCTCTGATTGATATCTGCCTCTATGGTCGCAAGGGTCCCCATGCCTATTGCCGGATGCACCCTGCTGATCCTTGTTACTACTATTCCGGGAGGAAGGATTTTACAGGACAAAATTTCTGGCACCTCGGCGTTATCATCTTTTAAGAGAAACACCCTCTGCCCCTTTTTCACCTTTGAGAACTCTGCCTGAGGAATCCTGACCTCCACGTAATAGCCGGCCGATGGCTGTTCCATGGAAATAACACCTTTTCCAACAAGGGCAAGGTCTCCAGGGTCCTGGTGTCTAACGGTGATAACGCCGTCAAAAGGGGCAACAAGCCTTGAATAGGAAAGCTCTGTCTCTTCAGAATGGAGACCTGCCTCCAAGGTTGAAACCTCAGCCCTTGCCGCATCCCGAAGGGCCCTTGAACGGTCAAGCTGCTCACGACTTATTGCCTTTGCCTCAAAAAGCCTTTCATCCCTTTCAAATATCCCCTGCTGGGTCTGATATGCACTCCTTGCAGCGGCAAGACGGGCCCTGTATTCATTGATTTTGTCCCTTATCTGCCTGTCATCGAGGACGGCAAGGAGCTGGCCCTTTTTCACCTCATCTCCTTCCCTCACATGTACCTTGAAAATCTGCCCGCTAATCCTTGGAGCAATATCTGCCGTCACCTTGGCCCTTATGGTGCCAAGATACCTCCATGTTTCGGAAAATGTGCCCTCTTTTGCAAAGACGGCCTCGACCACAAGAGGTGCCCTTTTGGGGGCCTCCATTTTTCTGAGCTCTTCCTTTTTCTTTTTGATTATAAAAGCCCCTGCCAACACCAAGAGTATGACCACAAGAAAAACCACAACCCTTTTCAAAAACAAACCTTTGGGCTTCATATACCAACCCTCCCTGTGGCAAGCCGAAAGTCCATAAGGGCCTTTTCACAATCGAAAAGGGCCCTGTACACATTTGCCCTGGCCCTCAGCCATGCAGACTGTGAAAGCAGGCTGTCTGTCACCGTCCCAACGCCTGTCCTGTATCTGACTTCCTCTATTCTGAATGATTCCTTTGCTGCCTTAAGAGCGCTTCTTGCTGCCCGAAGCCTTTTGCTTGCCTCTTTCATCTCCGAGATGGCATGCATTACCTCCTTGATGGCACTAAGTCTCACGTTTTCATACCTGTTTCTTGAAGCAAGATATCTTTCTTCAGCCTCTTTAACCTTTGCAGAGATCACGCCACCACTAAATATGTTAAGGGAAACCACAAGGCCTGCGCTCCACTGCTCTTCATCCCCTTCAAAGCCACTTCCTGCCTTTCTCCCGTAATCCCCAACAAGGTCAAGCCGCGGCAGATGGAGGCCCTTTTGATAACGGATTGTCTTTTCCAAAAGCTTCATCTCATTCCATGCCTTTTTCACATCGGGCCGTTGGGAAACAAGAGTTGAGATCTCATGAGGAGATTTTTCCACCTCATTGACACCATGCTCCATGAGCCTGCCCCTGATATCCTTTACTTCCTGTGGCTGCCTTCCCATGAGCTGGGCCAGGGTTTCAAGAGCGCGTACCCTCTCTTGCCTGGTACTTTCAAGACTGCTTTCCTGTTCCGCCACCTGAGTATCAATGCGCATAAGATCCACAGGTGCGAGCCTGCCAACCCTGAGGCGGGTTCTTGCATCTGCCCTCAGCTTTTTAAGGGCAGAAAGTGTTTCATTCTGGGCATTTTCAAGGTCTTTCAGAAAAAGAATCTCGTTAAAGACATTTGTAATATTGTAAATCAGTTCCTGACTGGTTAGACGGAAATCCTCCTTGGAAATGGCCTTTGAAAGCTCGGCCATGGTAATGTTAGTCCAGAGTCTGCCGCCTTCAAACACAGGGACTTTCAAGCTAAGCCCGTAACTGTAATGGTCACGGCTAAAGAAGGCGTTTTTGCGTTCAAAACTCTTCATGGGCACCACAAGCTGCGGCTCATTTAGTCTGCGGTATGATGAATAGGCATCCACTTTTGGAAGAAGGCTACCCTTTGCAGCCCTTTCACGCTGTTTGAAGGCAGAGACCATGTTTGATTTGGAGGCAAGAAGCGGGCTTTCCTTAAGGGCGATGCGGATGGCCTGACTGAGAGTAAGATGGGTAGGGATTTGGGTAAGAGGCCCTTTCCTTTCAATCCGAAGACTGTCTATTTGCTGATTATCTTCCGCCTCTACCTCCTTGATTTGCAATACGGAAAAAGAAATGAGTAAGGTTAACAGACTCAAAATGGCTACTTTGGCATCTGACAACCGTTTTCGTTGCCTGAAGGTTACCATTAACTAATCCTGTAACATCTTCTTTATCTCATCCACGCTAAAAAGTTTTCCATAGCCTTTAACCTTGCCATCCACGGCAATGCCGGGGGTGGACATGACTCCGTAAGACATGATCTTTCCCATCTCCGTTACCTTTACTACCTCTGCATCGAGGCCTAATTCCTTCACTGCCTCTTTCACATTTGCCTCAAGACTCTGACACCTTGGGCACCCTGGACCAAGAACTTCGATCTTCATGGTAGATTCCTCCTTGTTTTGTCAATCATGGTTCAATGAAAAACGTTCAAAATATACTTACCTGCCACGAAAAAGATGCATGCGGCAAGTATCATCTTTATGATCCTTGCAGGCATGAACTTTTGTGCCCGTGCCCCAAGATACATGCCGGCAGTGCCGCCTATGCCAAAGAGAAAGCCAAGCAGCCAGTCTGGGGCAACAGCCATGTTTGGGTAAAAAGGGGCAATGGCCTGATAGAAGGCAACCCCTGCAACCGAGGTCACAAAGGTCCCCATGAGGGCAGCCCCTGCAACCGTATAGACTGGAAGCCCGAAAAAACTTATGAAAAACGGGGCAATGATGGACCCTCCACCTATGCCGTAAACGCCTCCAATGATGCCTACCACCGCACTCATTATGAATATGTACAGGGTGTTGATGGTGAAGTTTCTGCCGTAAAAATCGTATGATATCCTGGTCAGGGAAAATTCCTTTACGGAAATGGTTGGGAGGCCCTCCCCCTCATGCCTTGCCTTGAAGCCCTTTACCAGTTTTTGAAATTCGTCTTCTGCTGAAACCTGTTTCTCCTTGGCTGCCTTTTTGAAAAAGATGTCTTGCACCATGCGAAGGCCAATATAAAGAAGTACAAGCCCTACGAAGAACTTGAAGTTTCTTGGATCAGGCAGGTACTTGACCCTTATGATGGCTCCAATCAGCACGCCAGGCAAAGTGCCAACTATGACCACCCAGGTCAGGGGCCATACCATTCTGCCTTCCTTCATGTATCTGTACACACCGCTTGGAATTGCCACTATGTTGAAAAGCTGGTTGGTTGCACTGACAGAGGGGCTTGTAAAACCAAGGACACTCATTTGAAAGGGAAGAAGTAGAAAAGCCCCAGACACACCACCCATTGAGGTAAAAAAGGATATTGCGCAGGCCACAAGGGGCGGCACCAAAGGATTTACTTCTATTCCGGCAACTGGAAAGTACATGGTCTCAGTTTCCTTTCCCCATGAAGGATTCCACCACCTGGCGGACATCAGCCAGGCATCAGCGCCCTTTTGGGTTCTTTTCCTTGCATTTGCAGTTTCCAGCCCTCTTTTCCGACATGATCCGTTTAAGTATGAGGGATGCACCCATGTTTTGCCTAAGATCATTTATTATGTCTTCTTTAGTGTATCCAAAGCAGTAACAGATTATCTCTTCCATTTCTCTTCTACCTTCTCACATTATAAAATTGAAAACGTACCCTACGATAACGATGCTGATAGAGACTACACCTATAAATGTCATGATGAGTTGTTTCTTTAGCACCTGGCTCAAAATAACCATTTCAGGAAAGGAAAGTGCCGTTACCGCCATCATGAAGGCAAGGGTGGTTCCAAGGGGCAGCCCCTTTGCCATAAGGGCCTGGACTATTGGAATGACTCCTGCCGCATTGCTGTAAAGGGGAACACCGAGGATTACTGCAACTGGCACTGCAAAGGGATTTGATGGCCCTGCGTATCTGAGAAGAAAGTCTTGGGGAACATAACCGTGAACCAGGGCCCCTATTGCAATACCGCCAAGGACGTAGAGCCATATCTTTGAAAGTATGTCTTTCACATACCCCCTGGCGTAATCAATTCGTTCCTTCCAGCTCATCTGCGGAATCTCTGCCTGGCCCATCCTGATTTCCCATACGTAATCTGCCACAAAGCGCTCCATGTTTAGCCTTCCAATGACCATTCCTGCTACCACTGCAACAAACAGCCCGGTTCCGAGATATATGGCCGCTATCTTCCAGCCAAAAAGGCCAAAAAGCAGGATGAGGGCCACCTCGTTCACCATGGGTGAGGAGATGAGAAAGCTAAATGTCACACCAAGGGGGATGCCTGCCTCCACAAAGCCTATGAATAAAGGGCAGGCAGAGCATGAACAAAAGGGGGTTACCACGCCAAGAAGCGCTGCAAGAACGTGGGCAACAAAGAGCCCCTTTCCAGCCAGAAACTTGCGCGTCCTTTCAGGAGGAAAGAAACTCCTGATAATGGCCACCGCAAAGATGATGGTGACAAGGAGTGTAAAGATCTTTGTGGTATCCTCGATGAAAAAGTGTACCGCCTCTGTTAGATGCCTTCCAGGGGCAAGGCCAAACCAACTGTAGGTGACAAGGTCTGCAAATATGGTAAATATCTTTAACAAGATCAACCTTCCTTTATTCCAATTTGTCCTTTAAGAAAGGGTAAAAGCTCGTGAGTGATCCTTTCGCGCACCTTTCTGAATGTTTGAAGCCTTTCTTCTTTGCTGCCAGAGGCCTTTGCCGGATCTTCAAGGCCAAAGTGAACCCTTTTGCCCTGACCAGGCCACACAGGGCAACTTTCCCTCGCATCTCCACAAACAGTTACCACAAGATCAAAAGACTGATCCTCAAATTCACTTACATGCTTTGAACGTGCGGAGGATATATCTATGCCAATCTCCTTCAACACCTCTATTGCCATTGGATTTACAGAGGACGGCCTTATGCCTGCCGAAAATGCCTTTACCTTATCCCCCAAAAATTTATTGCATATAGCCTCTGCCATCTGGCTCCTGCATGAGTTTTCCGTGCACAAAAAAAGGACCTTTTTCATTTTGATGCCATAACCCTTTGCTTATTTGTCCTTTGCTTCAGGATCTCTGCCCGATCAAGGGCAAGAAACCGTCCCTTGAGTGTTTGAATCTCCAAATCGTTTCGAATCCGGGACACAACGATTTCCAAAAGCTGACGGCAACACTCCTCCATTGGAGCAAGCTCATAGATTGTCCAGTTCCTTTCCCTGTTGCCTGTCACAAACCCAACATCCTCGAGCTGCCGAAGATGCCTTGAAATGGTGGGCTGGGCAAGGCCAAGGGCCTCTGTAAGCTCACATACACAAGCAGGCCTGATACTAAGCAGATAAAGGAGTTTTATCCTGGTAGGATCACCAATCGCCTTAAGACGCCTGCTTATCTTTTTAAGGTTGGTTTCAATCATATATTCGAATATAGCCATACAGCTATATTTCTGCAACAAAAAATAATCATAAAATTGGCAACATTCAGCTTTTGGGCAACTGGTTTCCTGCTTTTCTCCAGAAAGGCCCAAGATGGCTCAGGAAACCCTTTCCACCTTTACCCTCGTGCTGCTGAAATCTGGAATACCTCCAACAGGATCAACGAGGGGCGTATTTGCAAGGCCTTCATCAAGCCTTGTTATCTTATTGGGAGTAAGTCCCTTTGAAAGGGCAGGGTCCGCCTTTAGCATGTTGCCTGCAATCACATCTGTGCCTCCAAGAAAGACCTTGGCTCCGTCTTTGACAAAAATGGATGAGGCACCAAGCTGACTATGGCCATAATGGTTTGATACAGAAACGCAGCCACGCCTAATTAAAGGGGTAAGGGTCGCCTTTCCGCTTACGCCTTGCTTGTTGCTTGGAGAGATGAGTCTCACCCTATCCCCTTCCTTTATACCGAGTTTTTCTGCATCCTCTGTGTGCATCACCACCTTGTTTTCAGGAACTATCTGCCTTGCCACCTTGTGCCAGATGGTACGGGACTGGGTATGGATATTCATCTTATGGGTGACAAGGTGGAAAGGGTAGTCTCTATCAAGCTCATCAATAGGCCTTCCTGTTGAATCAGTTGGCACACAGAGAAAAAGGGTACCTGAAAAGCTTTTGCCTGAGAGGCTGTTTCTGGTTGAGGCAAGCTTTTCATTGTAAAGGACCACCCTTTTTATGCCATATTTGAATCTTTCTTTCACAAAAAGATTGTCTTGGGGAACAAAAACCCCTCCTCTTGCAAGGGCATGACATAGCATCTCCCACTCATCTTTTGGCAGGATATCCTTGAAACTGGCAACTGGATAGGCCCTTTCAACGTATGCCACCTCATCTTCGGATGCCTTTTTGACTCTTGCATTCCTTGCAACATTGACCATACCTCTTAAATAAAAATCCTCTGCCTGATGAAGGGGATGCAGCCTGCCATCATCAGAAGGGATGGCATCTTTCCCAAAGCCAGGAAGCTTCAGCTCTTCAGCGAGGTCAATAAAAAGGGTTTCAAGGCAAAAGGGACGACCATCATCAGTCTTTCCCGTAAGGGGCTTTATTACTGGGGTCCTGAGGGCGCAAAAACGCTGGGAAGGGGCATGGGGATGAAGCCATGCATAGTGACCTTCTGCAAAGGTGACATCAGGCACGATATAGTCTGCGAATATGTTTGACTCGTTTATACCAATATCAATGGATACGTGAAGGGGAACCTTCTTTTCATCTTTTAGGGTTTCAGCAAATCTGTAGCCGCCTGGGATGGAATAGACAGGATTGAAAAAGTAGGTAAAAAGCACCTTGCATTTGTAAGGGTAGCCCTGATCTATGCCTGAAAGGGTCTCTACGCAAAGACCACCTTTTGAAAAGGGAAACCACGGCCTTTTTGCCGGATAGCCAGATCCTTTGCTGGAAAGCTTTTGCCTGTACTCTTTACTTTTTTCATAGGTTGCCTTTTCCCTTGATATCTTGACCCCGCGCGGCTTTTTCCTCCCAGGGAAGTTGATAAGGTCGTAAAGGCCCTTTTTCCATGTACCAGGCCGTCCCCCTCCTGTCATGTAGCCGCCTTTTCTCTGGACACTGCCAACAAGTGCGTTCAAAGCTGCCACCGCAAAGGCTGCGTAGGTGCCCGAAACGTAATTTCCTGCCCCATGATACTGACAAACTGCTGCATGAGGCCCGTGGGATGAAAACTCCCTTGCTATTTGGGCTATCTCTTTCACCTCAACCCCTGAAAGCCTGGCATAGTGGGAAAGCTCATGGGACATGACAGATTCCTTCATCAGCCTGAAGGCGGTCTTTACCATGACTTTGGATCCGTCTTTCAAGGTTATGGTCCTTGCCTCATCAAAAAGGGCGTGCCCGGTACTTTCGAAATGGACAGGCTCGCCACCTTCTTTTTCAAAGACCATAAAGCCCTCCCTTTCTGACTCAGGAGCTTTTGGATAGACGTGATGAAGTCTTAAAAACTTTCCGAAGTCTGGATGTCCTTTTTGTGCAATCACAAGATGAGAGGCATTGCAGTAGGCCCCATTTCCAAGCCGAGCCGCAGATGCCAAGTTGGGTGCTGAAAGATAATCCTCATTGTAGGCCTTATTTTCAATAATCCAGCGAATCATGCCCATGGCAAAGGCTCCGTCATGGCCAGGACGGACAGCCACCCAGCGCCTTG
>JALSQG010000090.1 GCA_026985565.1 Deltaproteobacteria bacterium | reverse complement strand
AGCTGATGCACATTCCTGTTGGATGTATCAATGTAATTGTCTGCAAACTCCCGAAGCCCCGTCAGCCTGCGCCTTTCTTCAGCTATGGCGCCAAGGATGTCCGTCTTTTTTTGAAGGGGATGCTTCCTTCTTGTCTGGCTGAACCTTTGTACCAGGACGTTGTCCGCGGCATCCAGAAAGAGCACTTCCAGGTGAAACCCTTGTTTTTTTACCTGGGAAAAGATGGACCCGTATTGATCCAGAAACCCCTTTTCCCTTACGTCCATGACAAGGGCCACCCTGGTTGGGATCTCTGTGCTGTTTTCTGTTAAAGACAGAAAGTCTGGCAAAAGGGCAATTGGAAGGTTATCAACGCAGTAGTAACCCATGTCTTCAAAGGCCCTAAGAGCTGTACTTTTGCCAGAGCCTGACATCCCTGTGATTATTACCGTCTGGATGTTTCTCGAAGGCCTATCTGTCAAACCAAAACACCATGAACCTTATCTTCTGCCCTTTCGATTATTCCAAGGATCTCGCTAATATCATTGGCATGAACCAGATGTTCAATGAATTCCCTGTCCTTTAAAAGACGGGCAAGTTTAGCAAGCACACGAAGATATCCGGTGGTGGCATCTTCTGGCGCCAAGAGCATAAAAATCACATGAACCGGCTCGCTGTCCATTGCATCAAAGGGTACCCCCTTCCTGCTTATTGCCACTACTACGCTTATGCCCTCGAGCCCACTCACCTTTGCATGTGGTATTGCCACACCACCCCCGACTGCCGTGGAGCCAAGCTCCTCCCTATCTACAATTGCCCTGTAGATTTCTTCCTCTGACAAATCACTTAGACAAGAAGCAGCCTTTTCTGCCAAGGCCTTTATTACCTGCTCCTTGGATGAGCACTCAAGGGGAAAGATTATACAGCTTTGTGTTAAGTATTTGAGTATTCGCACTGACTAAGGCTCCAAAAGACCAAGCCCTCCATCCTTTCTCCAATAAATCACGTTTACCCTGTTGGTATCTGCATTAATGAAGGCAAGAAAATCCATGCCACTTATCTGAAGCTGGTCTGCAGCCTCTTCTATGGACATTGGCTTCGGGTCTATCTTCTGGGCAACAATAACCTGGTCTGCGTCCTGTGACTCCTCCATGGGGGCCTCTTTAGACGCTGCCACAGAAGATTGATTGGCAGATCTCCTGTTCTTGACCTTTTCCCTGAACTTTTTCAGCTGTCTTTCTATCTTGTCAAGAACAAGGTCTATAGCCGCCCTCAAGTCGTCATGTTCCTGTTTGGCAGCCGCCCTTATACCATCACCTGTGATAACGACCTCGGCCGTCTTTCTGAACTTCTCAGAAGTAAGGACCACGTTCACATTCATTGGAGAGTCACTGTACTTTTTTAACCGGACAAATCTATCATTTATGTAATCCTTCAACTCCTCAGAGTGATCCATGTGGCGAAAGGTCACGTTAATCTGCATAAAGAAATTTCCTCCGTTTCCAAATATGGTTAGTAAATATCACGTGCGGGATCACACCTTGGGTCTCTTTCTCCGACTCGAGGGCAGAATTCCCATAAGATCCCTGTACTTTGCTACTGTGCGCCTTGCTATCTTTATGTTGTCTTTTGCAAGGATGTCCACTATCTGCTTATCGCTGAAGGGTTTTGTTGGGTCCTCGCTCTCTATGAGCTGACGAATCCTTTCCTTTACGCTTTGAGCAGCAACATCCTTTGATCCGTCCTTTCGAGGAAGACCAGTGCTGAAGAAAAACTTGAGCTCAAATATTCCCTGGGGCGTATGCACATACTTGTTGCTTGTTACCCTGCTTATGGTTGACTCGTGCATGCCAACGTCTTCTGCCACGTCCTTAAGCACCATGGGTTTTAGATAGGCAATCCCCTTATCGAGAAACTCCCTCTGGAATTTCACTATGCTCTTGGTCACCTTGTAAATGGTCTTCTTTCTCTGATGAATGCTTTTGATGAGCCAAAGGGCAGACTTCATCTTCTCCTGAATAAACTCCTTTGCCTTCTTTGGCACATCCCCATTTTTGGCTGCATCCTTGTAATAGGAATTTATGCGAAGATTTGGAAGATCCTCCTCGTTTAAGGCGACCACATACTCATCCCCAACCTTGTATACGTAAATATCAGGAACGATGTACTGGACATCCTCGGACGAGTAAGCCCTGCCAGGCCTTGGCTCCAAAGACTTGATTACCTCAATGGCCTCCACGACCTGAGCGGCGGTCCTGCCAGTCGCCTTTGCTATCTGTTGGTAGTTGTGAAGCTCAACCTGATGCAGATACTTTGAAACAAGATCCCGTACAAGGGGATCGTCGATTCCTAAGTTATCTATCTGAATGAGCAGACACTCCCTTAGGTCTCGTGCAGCAACCCCAACAGGATCAAACTCTTGCACCCTTTTAAGCACCCGTTCCACCTGTTCCGTATCCACTCCGGCATCCTGGGCTATCTCTTCGGTTGAGGCCTTTAGATAGCCATCCCTATCCAGGTTGCCGATGATGAGTACAGCTATCTCCCTGTCTTTTTCAGAAAGGTCGGACATCTGGAGCTGCCAGGTCAGATGGTCCTTTAAATCGGACTTTGTGGTAACGATGTTTTCATAATTTGGAGCCTCTTTTTCCTCAAAGGAAAAGGATGGCAGGGAACGCCTATATTCATCGTCCCACACCTCCTGCCAGTTGGTTTCCTTTATGGCATCCTTTTCCCAAGGGGTTTTTTCCGCTTCTGATGCTGCAAGTTCTGGCACCTCAGTGGTCTCATCCCAGCCGTCTCGACCCTGATCCGGCCCTTCTACCCCTTTTGACTGATCCATGTCAGCACTGGTGACCTCTTCGAGAAGGGGATTGGTTTCAAGCTCCTGATTGATTGTTTCTATGAGCTCAAGACGGGAAAGCTGCAGTAGCTTTATTGCCTGCTGCAGCTGTGGTGTCATTACGAGCTGCTGGGTGAGCTTGAGATTTTGCTTCAGTTCAAGGG
>JALSQG010000089.1 GCA_026985565.1 Deltaproteobacteria bacterium | reverse complement strand
CAAGTTATAAACCCAGATTATGCACTACGAAAGAGGGCAAAAATGAATTTTCTTTTTATATCAACTAATTGTCTGTCAACAGTCAGTTGTTTGATATTCACCTTTTTGGTGAAGCAATATTCATGCTTTTTTTGCCCTCTTTCGCAGCCCTCCGGGATTGACGATTTTGCCCAATCTGCTTTGTTGCTCCGGGCTCGAAGTACCTAAGTACGTATTTGCCCCTCACGCCTCGCATCTTGGACAAACTCGCCAATTGCATAATCTGGGATAAAGGCATCTTCAAAAAGGATCTTAGTCATAGATGAATCGTCGCCATCAGTGGTCTTACCAAGATTCCTTCCAGAAATCTGAAGGACTAAAGAACAGGCCCTTTGAAAAGCTTTCCAGCCTCCTGTCTAAGGTAAAAAAGGAATCCGAGAAAAAGAAGGGCAAAAGGTCCGAGCAGGCAAAAAATTTGGACAGATCGGCTGATGAAAACGATGAAAGGCTTTTTCGTCAGGCCATGAAGGGTGTCACTCCCATTGATAGGGATGAGACAGATATGGAGCCTGCAGGATTTAAGGGGAAGAGTGAGGAGGCGCAAGATTTGAAGCAGGCCCTTGATCTAAAAAAAGGCGTGGAAGAGCTTGCTGCAGTGATACAGGGCAAAAAGCCCATTCCTGTAGAAAAGATTCCGGAATACATGGATGGTCCTCAGTTCAACATGGACAAGGGACTTGTCAGACGGCTTCGACGAGGCCAGTTCGCCATTCAGGCATACTGCGAGCTTCACGGACTGAGGGCGGATGAAGCCCTTCAGGTTATGGATGGCTTCATGGCTGATGCCATTATGAGCAACAAAAGGGCCGTTGCCTTCATTCACGGTAGAGGTAAGTCTTCTCCAGGCAAGCCTGTTTTAAAAAAACTGGTAAAGGATTTTTTGAACAGGGGGAGATTCAGACGCTATGTGCTTGCATACAGCAGTGCGCCGTCCTGGGATGGAGGTCCGGGGGTAACCTATGTGCTCATACGAAAAAGACCGCTCAAAAAGGTTAGAAAGAGATGAAAAACACCTATCCAGGATTTTTTGTAATAATAGAGGGTATAGACGGGTCTGGAAAGAGCACCCTTGCAAACAATCTTTACCTTGCCCTAAAGAAGCAGGGCAAAGACTGTCTGCTTACCTTTGAGCCCACAAAGGGGCAGTGGGGCGCAATACTTAGACAAAGTTTTTTTTCAGAACAAAGGTTGGCTCCGGAACAAGAGCTGAATCTTTTTATGAAAGACAGAGAGGAACACATTGAAAAGGTGATCGTTCCTGCACTTAAACAAGGAAGAATCGTCATTTGCGACAGATATTTTTATTCCACTGCCGCATATCAGGGCGCACGGGGTCTGGATCCAATACGAATCATTGAAACATGCAAGGAAGCCTCTATCGAGCCTGATCTTTGTATATTTCTTGAAATAGAGCCCCAAGAGGCGGTAAAAAGGATTAGACACGGGCGAAAGGAAGACGTTAACAACTTTGAGGAATTGGACTATCTGACAAAGGTCGCTCACATTTATGACCAGATAAAAGATGAGTGCGTGGTGCTTGATGCGCAAAATTCCATAGAGAATCTGACCCAGCAGGCCATAAGGATCCTTTTGGAGCGACTGAAAGAAAAAGTCAGGTCGTCTTCATCTTGACTTGCCCGCTGTGCTGCTTAGGTTCAAGAAAACCGATGCCGTGTCTTAAGGGATCCCGAGCATGAATGAATATCCGGTGTTTAACTGGATAAGAATTTTATGAAAAAAGATAAGAAACCCCAGGAAAACAAGAGCAGGAAGCTCCTTTTTACTGCAATATATTGGCTCATCGGTATAGTTCTCATACTTGGTTTGCCTCAGCTTCTTGTTTCCATCCAGACCAAGCAGATCACCTATTCCCAATTCAAGGAAATGTTGAAAGATGGCCGCATACTTGAGGTGCGTCTTGGCGAGGATGAGATCAGGGGCATAATGTTCACCGGCCCAAAGAAGGACCTTGACAGACTCAAGAAGACCATTTCCCAGTTGGAGGAAGAGGCGTCAGAAGGGAAAAAGTCCCCTGGATTTGGTTTTTTCGATTTCGGCTCAAAGCCAAGCCTTAACGATGTGCTAAAAAGACTCGAACAGACCGGAATTCAAAAGGAAGACATAGTGCTTTTTCGTACCGTTCGAGTCAAGGATGACAAACTCGTGGATGAGCTCGAAGCCCAGGGAGTGGAATTTTCAGGCACCAAGGACAGCATGATAGGCCAGATCTTCTGGGGGACCATTGTGCCCATAGCCTTCTGGATAGGTCTTTGGTTTCTCCTTATGAGAGGAATGGGCACCCCCGGCAGTGGTCTTCTTTCAATTGGTAAATCAAGGGCCAAGGTCTCAGTGGAAAAGGACACAGGTGTACGCTTTAACGATGTTGCCGGATGCGAAGAGGCAAAGGAAGAACTTAAAGAGGTTGTTGAGTTTCTCAGAAGGCCCGAGAAGTTTGAGGCCCTTGGTGCCAAGATACCAAAGGGGGTTCTACTGGTAGGGCCTCCTGGCACGGGAAAGACACTGCTTGCAAGGGCCCTTGCAGGTGAGGCAAAAGTGCCTTTCTTCAGTATCTCAGGCTCTGAATTTGTGGAGATGTTCGTGGGAGTTGGAGCCGCCAGGGTGAGAGACCTTTTCAACCAGGCAAAGAAGAATGCCCCTTGCATAATTTTCATTGACGAAATAGATGCCATTGGAAAATTCAGGGGCGGCGGAATTCCAGGTGGCGGAAACGAGGAGAGGGAACAGACCCTTAACCAGCTCCTTGTGGAGATGGACGGTTTCGAACCAAACATCGGCGTAATACTGCTTGCAGCCACAAACAGGCCAGAGGTGCTTGATCCTGCCCTCTTGAGGCCTGGCCGCTTTGACAGGCAGGTGGTTCTCGATGCGCCAGACGCCCAGGGCAGAGAGGCGATCTTGAAGGTTCATTGCAGAGGAAAGCCCCTTGCTGACGATGTGGATCTTCGAGCCATCGCCTTGAGGACGCCGGGCTTCTCAGGCGCGGATCTTGCCAACATAGTGAATGAGGCAGCTCTTCTTGCAGCAAGGGAAGGGGCGAAAAGGATAACCCAGAAGCATTTTGAGGCGGCAGTAGAGAAGGTTTTTGCAGGCCCTGAAAGGAAGAGCCGCAGGCTTGGAGACAGGGAAAGAAAAAGGGTTGCATACCATGAAGCAGGCCATGCCCTTGTAGCCTTTCATTGCCCCAATGCCGCTCCGGTTGCAAAAATCTCTATAATTCCAAGGGGCAAGGCAGCCCTTGGCTACACCATGCAGCTTCCGGAAGAGGAGCGCTATCTCATGACAAAGAACGAACTCCTTGATAAGATTTGTGTGTCTCTTGGAGGGAGGGCGGCAGAAGACGTGGTTTTCAACGAGATCAGTTCAGGGGCCCAGAACGATCTTGAGGTTGCAACTGATATGGCAAGGAGTATGGTATGTCGTTTTGGAATGAGCGACAAGATAGGCCCTGTGGCCCTTGTTCGTGAAACGAGCCAGTTTTTGCGCATTCCTGGCATGTCAGAACAGCAGGCCATGAGCCCGGAATTGCAGGCACAGGTGGACGAGGAGGTAAGAAGGGTTTTGAGGGAGCAGTACAAGAGGGCCAAGGATATAGTGACTAATCACAGAAAGGCCCTGGAAAGGGTGTCAGAGACACTTCTTGTTAAGGAAGTCATGAGTGCAGACGAATTTAAGAAAATGGCATCGTCTGACTCGGAAGAAAATCAAACTACCAAGGAGGATCCAGATGGTTCCAAGAGAAATCCCGCTATTTAAAAAATCATTGTTGTCCCTCATTGCCGCTTTCTTTCTGATAGTATCAACAGGTCAGCAGGCTGCTGCCCGCACCACGGTTGATGATGAAAACATAGAGCTTTTGGCAAAGACCTCAAAGGCCATAGCAGAGATAGTCAAAGAGGCCATGCCTGCAGTGGTCTTTGTGCAGGTGGAAAAGACCGTTGAGCAAAGGGTCTCTCCCTTTGGCCAAGATCCCTTTGGCATGTTCAACGACCCGTTTTTCCAGCGTTTCTTTGGCCCACAATTCAGACAAAGGCCAAGAAAATTTAAGCAAAGGGGCCAGGGCTCAGGTTTTATAATCAGCCCAGATGGCTACATACTCACCAACAACCACGTGGTTGGTGATGCAGACACCATAAGTGTAAAGCTTGCCGATGGCAGGAAATTCAAAGCCAAGGTCATAGGCAAGGACCCGCAATCTGATGTGGCTGTCATAAAAATAAATGCAAAGAATCTGCCTGTGCTTCCTCTCGGAAATTCCGACAACATCCAGGTTGGTGAATGGGTTATAGCCATTGGAAATCCTTTCGGGCTGACCCAGACGGTCACGGTAGGGGTTGTTAGCGCTAAGGGCAGAAGCCGTCTTGGAATCACCGATTACGAAGACTACATACAGACCGACGCTGCCATCAACCCTGGGAATTCTGGGGGGCCTTTAATAAACATCCATGGAGAGGCCATTGGCATAAACTCTGCCATTTTTTCAAGAAGCGGCGGCTTTATGGGGATAGGTTTCGCAATCCCAATCAACATGGCAAAGGCCGTGGAGAAGCAACTTATAAAGAATGGAAAGGTCATAAGGGGCTGGCTTGGTGTGGTGATTCAGGAGCTTGATGAGGATCTTGCAAAGTCCTTTGGTCTCAGCAAGAAGGAAGGTGTCCTGATTGCAGAGGTTGCGGAAAACTCCCCAGCAAAGAAGGCTGGTCTTAAGTCAGGAGACATCATCCTCAAGATGAATGGGCAGAAGGTTTATGATATTGGTGAGCTTAGAAACAAGATTGCCCTAACTCCCCCTGGGACAAAGGTTACCTTCGACATCTTGAGGGAGGGCAAGCACAAGAGCGTCACTGTCACCATAGAGGAAAAGCCCGGCACCGTTACTGTTGCTGCAAACCGTCATGAGATATTGAAACAGCTTGGTATCGTAGTACAGGATCTTAGCCCCGATCTTGCCCAGCAGTTTGGATACAGGGAAGGACAAGGAGTGCTTGTGGCTGAGGTGGAGCCAGGAAGCCTTGCAGCAAGCGTCGGTATCCAATCAGGACAGCTTATAGAGGAAGTAAACAGGGTGAAGGTACATAGTGTTAAGGAGTTCCTTAAGGCCCTTTCAAAATCCAAAACAACCAAAAGGGTGCTTCTAAAGATCAGAGACGGGGACATCAGCAGGTACGTTGCCCTTAGAATCCAGTAATTGCAATCTGGTTGGATCAGGCGAATGAACAAGAAACTCATAAGAGTCAAGGAGGCAGACAGCAGCGATGGCAAAAGGCTGCTGTCTGCCCTTTCGAGGCGCACCTTTAAGATACCAGAAGATATAGAACAGAAAGTCAAGGAAATCGTAGAGGCCGTGCAAGAAAGAGGGGACGATGCCCTTTGTGACTACACGAGCCGATTCGACTGCCCAGGTTTTACTCCAGACATGCTCAGGGTTGGCCAGGAAGAGATTGAGCGAGCCTTCAAGCAGGTGGACCAGCATCTCCTTTCGGCACTTGAGAAGGCCAAGGAAAATATCAGTGGTTTTCATGCACGCCAGCTGCCAGATTCGTGGTTTCAAACCAGGCAAGATGGTGTGATCCTTGGCCAGATGGTTAAGCCTGTTGAGGCAGCAGGCCTCTATGTCCCGGGCGGGCAAGGGGGCAAGACTCCTCTTGTCTCCTCTGTTCTCATGAACGCAATACCGGCAAAGATAGCGGGTGTTGAGCGCATAATACTTTGCACCCCACCAGGGCCAGACGGGAAGATCAGCCCCGCCCTTCTTGCAGCAGCAAGGCTCTGCGGTGTCAGCCATATTTACAGGGTAGGAAGTGCCTGGGCCATTGCTGCCATGGCCTATGGTACTAAAACCATAGGAGCTGTGGACGTTATCGCAGGCCCGGGTAACATCTTTGTTACCGCTGCCAAGAAGCTGGTTTCTGGTGCTGTTGCAATCGACATGATAGCCGGACCGAGCGAGATCCTCATAATTGCAGACGATTCGGCAAAGGCAGCCTATGTGGCAGCAGACATGCTTTCCCAGGCAGAACACGACCCAATGGCAACCTCCATTCTTGTTACCACATCAAGCAGGCTTGCAAAGGAAACCTCAAAGGAGCTTGAAAAACAGCTTGAAAAACTTGAGCGCGCTAAGACTGCGAGAAGCTCGATAGAATCAAACGGGCTCATATTGGTGACAAAAGCCCTTGAAGAGGCATGCCAAATTGCTAACACTATAGGTCCTGAGCACCTTGAGTTAATGGTGCAAGAGCCGTGGGCCCTTGTACCAAAGATAAGACATGCAGGCGCAATCTTTCTTGGCCCATACAGTCCCGAGCCCGTTGGCGACTACATTGCAGGGCCAAACCATGTGCTTCCCACCATGGGGACAGCCCGGTTTTCATCCGCCCTTGGTGTGGAGACCTTTTTGAAACGCTCAAGTCTTATCTGTTACACCAAGGAGGCCTTCATGGAAGATGCTGAAGAAGTCATGCGACTTGCTGAGACTGAAGGCCTTACAGCCCACAAACAGTCTGTAAAGGTGAGAGTTGAGTGATGCTGCAATAGACATACAGGGCCTTTTGGTAAGGGCAGGTGAGCGAATCATCCTTTCAGATATAAGTTGCTCGTTTCCAAAGGGTGAGTTCATTGGAATACTTGGCCCAAACGGCGCAGGCAAAACGACTTTGCTTAGGGCAATTACAGGCTTCATTCCAACAAAAAGCGGCCAGATAAAACTTTCAGGTACCCCCCTTTCCTCCCTGACCTCAACCCAAAGGGCCATGCAGATGGCATTTCTGCCCCAGAATCTTGACACACCCTTTCACTTCAAGGTCTTGGATATAGTAATGATGGGCAGATACGCTTATGGATCAAGCAGGCAAGAAGCGAGAAAGCAGGCAACAAAGGCCCTTAAAAAATGTGGCATAGGACATCTATCGGAAAGATCTTTTTCAAGCATTTCAGGAGGAGAACGAAACCTCGTTCTTTTGGCCCGCTGCCTTTGCCAGGACAGCCCCATATTTCTTCTGGATGAGGCCACATCCAATCTGGACATCAGGCGAAAGATAGACGTCTTTGAGCTTCTGCGCCAGGAGGTAAGGGAAAAGGGCAGAACGGTTGTAATTGTTATACATGACATCAACCTTGCCTCCCTTTATCTTGACAGATTAATATTCATAAAAGACGGCAAGATCGCCTGCCACGGCACAGTAAAACAAATTATAGAGGCAGATTATCTCACAAGGGTTTTTGAAACAAGGACAATCGTGATGAATCATCCAGAGTGTGACAGGCCCGCCGTACTCTTTTCTCGAAGAAGTGTCACATCTGAACAAAGACCAAAAGGAGGACTTAGCCATGTCTGAAGACTGCCTGTTCTGCAAAATGGCAAGGGGAGAAATAAAGCCAGACAAGGTGTATGAAGACGAAGAAATTCTTGCCTTCAGGGACATAAATCCTCAAGGCCCAGTGCATGTCCTTGTCATACCTAAAGAACATATCCCAACCATCAATGACCTGGAAGAGCATCATGCTGAACTCCTTGGCAAGATGTTCCTGGTGGCAAAAAAAATCGCCCAGCAGGAAAACTTTGCAGAAAGTGGCTACCGTACCGTGATAAACTGCAATCGCCATGGCGGCCAGGAGGTCTATCATATACATCTTCATGTGATTGGCGGTCGCCAGATGACCTGGCCTCCAGGCTAATCAGGCCTTTTTGGTGTTAAAATTAGAAGGCCCTGGCCTCTATTGACTCTAAAAAATGGTGTGTTTATAGTGCGCAAGCCCCAAAACGGGGGTAGTGTATCATTTCATCAACCAATGATTTCGACCCATTGAGGATAATAAATGAAGGCACTTATTGCCCTTGAAGACGGACGCATTTTTGAAGGACGTTCATTTACCGGCCCAGGCGAGGTCTTTGGAGAACTTGTCTTCAATACAAGTATGACAGGGTATCAGGAAATCCTCACAGACCCTTCCTACAAAGGCCAGATCGTGACCATGACCTATCCTCTCATCGGAAACTATGGAGTAAATCCAGAAGATGAGGAGTCTCTTGGAATACACCTAAGTGCCTTTGTGGTAAGGGAATATGAAGAGGATTTCAGCAACTGGCGGGCAACTGGCAACCTCGGGGGATATCTGAAAAAGCATAACATACTCGGTATTGAGCAGGTGGACACCCGGGCCGTTACAAGACACATAAGGCTTGCAGGGGCCATGAAGGCCGTCATTTCCACAAAGGATCTCGATGAGGCCTCACTTGTAAAAAAGGCAAAGGAAAGCCAGGGGCTTGTTGGAGCAGACCTTGCCACCCTGGTAAGTTGCCAAAGGCCGTACGTCTGGGAAAGGGGCAAGATACTTGAACTTGATGATCTTTCTCCCCAAAGGCTTTCAAGGCTCGAATCTTGGCAGGAGGCATCTTTTCGTGTTGCCATTATAGACTGTGGACTGAAGTTTAACCAGTTGCGTCTTTTTTCAAAGAGAAGATGCCAGTGCGTGGTATTTCCTGCCACTGTTCAGGCAGAACAGCTCCTTGCATGTAAGCCAGACGGGATATTTCTTTCAAATGGCCCTGGAGATCCGGCTGCTGTTTTGCATGTTATCGAGACGGTCAAAGACCTTCTTGGCAAAAAGCCCATCTTTGGCATTTGCCTTGGACACCAGATACTATCTCTTGCACTTGGGGCAAAGACCTACAAATTGAAGTTTGGTCACAGGGGAGGAAACCAGCCAGTAAAGGATCTATCAACTGGCAGGATCGAGATAACTGCACAGAATCATGGCTTTGCCGTTGATGAGGCAACCCTTCCAAAGGGGGTCGAAGTTACCCACATAAACCTAAACGACAATACGGTTGAGGGTATCAGCCACAGGGAAATCCCGGCATTTTCCGTGCAATATCATCCGGAGAATGCACCAGGCCCTCACGATTCGGAATATCTGTTCGACCGTTTTGTCAAACTCATGAGCTAAGAAAACAAAGACAAATGCCAAAAAGGACAGATCTCAAAAGGATTTTGATTATCGGTTCAGGCCCTATAGTAATTGGCCAGGCATGCGAGTTTGATTATTCAGGCACCCAGGCATGTAAGGCCCTAAAGGAAGAAGGCTACGAGGTGGTACTGGTAAACTCCAACCCGGCAACCATCATGACCGATCCAGAGGTGGCAGACAGGACCTATGTGGAGCCAATAACGCCAGAGGTGGTCATAAAGATACTCAAGAAGGAGCGGCCGGATGCCATCCTTCCCACCCTTGGCGGGCAAACAGGCCTTAATACCGCCGTTGCCGTTGCTGATACGGGAATACTTGACGAGCTTGGAATAGAGATGATAGGGGCAAGCCCCGAGGTCATACACAAGGCGGAAGACAGGGAAAAGTTTCGTGAGGCCATGGAGAACATAGGCCTCAGGATACCAAAAAGCGCAATAGTTCGTTCCATAGAAGAGGCCATCTCTTCTGCCCATGAGATCGGATTTCCTATAATTGTCCGGCCCTCTTTCACCCTTGGTGGCACCGGTGGCGGCATTGCCTATCATATGGACGAACTAAAGGCCATCTGTCAGCAGGGGCTGGATCTTAGCATGATCCACGAGGTCATGCTTGAAGAGTCTGTTATTGGGTGGAAGGAGTTCGAGCTTGAGGTGATGAGGGATGCCAAGGACAATGTCGTTATCATCTGCAGCATCGAAAACTTCGACCCAATGGGCGTGCACACTGGAGACAGCATAACCGTTGCGCCTGCCCAGACCCTGTCAGACAAGGAATATCAGTATCTAAGGGATGCATCCCTTGCCATTATCAGGGAGATAGGAGTGGAAACCGGGGGCTCCAACATCCAGTTCGCCGTGAACCCTGAAAACGGTGAGGTTGTAGTCATTGAAATGAATCCAAGGGTGTCACGATCTTCTGCCCTTGCCTCAAAGGCCACAGGCTTTCCCATAGCCAAGATCGCTGCCAAGCTAGCCATTGGTTATACCCTCGATGAAATACCAAATGATATCACAAGGGAAACCATGGCATCCTTTGAGCCAACCATTGATTACTGCGTCGTAAAGATTCCTCGCTGGACCTTTGAGAAGTTCCAGGAAGCAAAAGACCTGCTCACCACATCAATGAAGAGTGTAGGCGAGACAATGGCCATTGGCAGAACATTCAGGGAGGCCCTGCAGAAGGGCTTGCGTTCTCTTGAAATAGGCCGGTTTGGCCTTGGTTTCGATGGCAAGGACCCTTGGGAAAAGGGCCATGCCCCAGATATGGATGAGGTGGAAAACAAACTTCGTACACCAAACTCCAAGCGCATCTTCTATATCCCATACGCACTTGAGCGGGGCATGTCCATAAGCAAGATCAGTAAGCTTACAGGCATAGACCCCTGGTTCATATTTCAGATAGACAAGATAAGGCAAAAGGGTAACGAGACAAAAAAGGCTGGTAGGGATGCCCTTGAAAATATTTTTGAAATTAAGAGAGAAGGCTTTTCTGACAGGCAGATAGCCAACATGACTGGAACGACGGAGGAGGAGATAAGAAAGATACGATTTGAACAGGGAGTTAAACCGGTTTACAAGCTCGTTGACACATGTGCAGCAGAATTTGAGGCCTATACCCCTTACTACTACTCCAGTTACGAGACAGAGAGCGAATCGAAGCCAAGCAGCAGAAAAAAGGTGATGATCCTTGGAGGAGGCCCAAACCGCATAGGCCAAGGGATAGAATTTGACTATTGCTGCGTGCATGCCTCCTTTGCCCTTAGAGAAGAAGGAATCGAAAGCATAATGGTGAACTCCAATCCAGAGACGGTCTCCACTGATTATGACACATCGGACAAGCTCTATTTCGAGCCACTTACCCTTGAAGACGTGCTGCACATTGTGGATACGGAGCAACCGGATGGGGTCATTGTGCAGTTTGGAGGCCAAACCCCTCTCAATCTGGCCGTTCCTCTTAAAAAGGCCGGTGTAAAGATAATTGGCACAAGCCCTGAAAGCATAGATATGGCAGAAGACAGGGAGAGCTTTCAGAAGATGCTTAAAAAGCTCGGCCTAAAACAGCCTGCCAACGATACGGCCTTCACCTTAGAAGAGGCCCTAAAGATTGCTGCCAACATCGGCTATCCGGTTGTTGTAAGGCCTTCGTATGTCCTGGGGGGGAGGGCCATGAGAATTGTTCACAACGAGGAGGGGCTGAGGGAGTTCATGGAAGAGGCGGTGGAGGTGTCCGAGGGTCATCCGGTACTTATAGACAAGTATCTTGAAGATGCCATAGAGATAGATGTGGATGCCATATCAGACGGAAGGCTCACAGTAATTGGAGGCATCATGGAACATGTGGAAGAGGCTGGCATTCATTCCGGAGATTCTGCCTGTGTGCTTCCGCCCCACCGGATAGGCCAAGATATGATGGAAAAGATCAAGGACGCCACCAAGAAGATGGCAAAAGAACTGAATGTCATAGGGCTAATGAATGTACAGTATGCCGTCAAGGACAACGAGCTTTACGTGCTTGAGGTCAACCCAAGGGCCTCAAGGACCGTACCTTTTGTAAGCAAGGCAACTGGTGTCCCTTTGGCAAAGCTTGCCACAAAGGTCATGATTGGGAAAAGCCTTGAAGAGCTAGGACTGACAAAAGACCCGGAAGTCAAACACGTGTCTGTGAAGGAGTCTGTATTTCCTTTCAGGAAGTTTCCTGGAGTGGATATTATCCTTGGACCTGAGATGAAATCCACAGGCGAGGTCATGGGTATAGATCAAAGCGTTGGAATGGCCTTTGCCAAGAGCCAGTTTGCAGTGGGGCTAAGGCTGCCCACAAAGGGAACCGCCTTTTTGAGCATCAAGAAGGGTGATAAGGAATCCCTTCTTGACACGGCAAAGATATTGGAGAAAGAAGGATTTAAGATACTTGCTACAAGTGGAACTGCCGAGTTTCTTGCAAGGAATG
>JALSQG010000088.1 GCA_026985565.1 Deltaproteobacteria bacterium | reverse complement strand
GAAAAACATGAAGATTTATATTTATCCCCATGAGATATTAAAGACAAAGGCAGAACCTGTAAGGCAGATAGACGGGGAGTTGCAAAGGTTCATAGATGATATGATTGAGCTCATGTACAAGGCAAAGGGCGTTGGGCTTGCTGCCAACCAGGTCGGAAAGGCCATCCGGCTTTTCGTTATGGACGTAACCCAACGTGATGGTGGCCAAAATCCAGTGGTGATCATAAACCCTGTTATTTCAGCCCTTGAAGGCAGTGAGGTGTCAGAGGAAGGGTGCCTGAGCTTTCCCAATTACAGCACAAAGCTAAAAAGGGCTGCACTTGTTGAGGTAAAGGGCTTTGACAGACACGGCAAAGAGATTCGGCTTGAGGCAGATGCTCTTGGAGCAAGGTGCATACAGCACGAGATAGATCACCTTGACGGAATATGTTTCGTGGACAGATTGAGCCCTCTTAAAAAGGCCATGTTCAGAAAAAAATGGCCCAAGATATTAAAAGATTTCGTCTAAACCATGAAACGAAACGACAGCCGTTATCGCATAGTTTTCATGGGTACGCCTGATTTTGCCGTTCCAGCCCTCACCCGTCTCATCACAGGGCCTGATGAGGTGGTTGCCGTTGTCACCCAGCCGGATAGGCCAAGAGGCAGGGGCAGAAGGCTTGTGCCGTCTTCAGTTAAGGCAGTGGCTACAAGATATGGCCTTGAAGTGCTCCAGCCCAAAAAGGTGTCTGAGGAACAGGCCGTTAAGAAACTTTCGGATCTAAGTCCAGATCTTTTTGTGGTGTGCGCATTTGGCCAGATCCTTCCACAAAAGGTCCTTGATATCCCGCGGATCATGCCCATAAACATTCACGGCTCACTTCTTCCAAAATACAGGGGAGCAGCCCCTATTCAGTGGGCAATACTAAATGGGGAGACGGAAACCGGCATAACCATCATGAGGATGGATGCCGGCATGGATACCGGCCCCATGCTTCTGAGACGTCCAATGCCGATTGGGAAAGATACGACCTTTGGAGAGCTTAGCAGCAAGATGGCAGAGCTTGGGGCTGATGCACTAATGGAGGCCCTGGATCTTCTTGAAAAAGGAAGGCTACGGGAAGAAGAGCAGCCAGCAGAAGGTGTCACCTATGCCCCTCCAATAAAAAAAGAGCAGTTGATGATAGACTGGAACCAGAGCGCGTGGGAAATCCACTGCCAGCTCCGGGCCTTTGATCCCAAACCTGGTGCGTGGTCAACAGTAAATGGCCAAAGGGTGAGATTTTTTGAGCCCCACATGGAAGAAGGCGATTCAAAAGCAAAACCCGGCACGCTCATAAAGGCAGGGCCTAAGCGTCTTGTTGTGGCATGTGGAAGGGGCCTTCTTGGTATAGGCCAGATACAGTGGCCTGGAAAAAAAAGGCTTTCTGTGGAAGCATTCCTTAGAGGCAAGGGCCTTGAAGAAGGCACCATATTAGGCTGACGTCTTGTCTTCTGACCAAAAAAAGAAATCCAGGAAGAGACAAAAACGGCAAAAGTCACGGATTCCAAGCCCTTCAAGGCTCATGGCAGTAAAGGTGCTTTCAACATGGCTTTCCAGGAAACCGGGTAAAAGGCCTGAAATAGAAGAGATGGCAGGAAAGGCCCTTGAGGGCGGCGGTCTTTCCCAAAAGGACAGGGCCCTTTTCTGGAACATCCTTATAGGAACAATAAGGTGGCTTAGACTTCTCAGGTGGCATCTTGACAGGTACTTAAAGAGATTTTCAAAACTTCCTGTTGAGGTGCAGGCCATACTTCTGACTGGTGCATACCAGATAGTGTTCCTATCCCGCATCCCCTATTTCTCAGCGGTAAACGAGGCCGTAGAGATTTCTCGAAGCCTTGGTTGTGCTTGGGCATGCAGGCTTGTTAATGCAAGCCTTAGAAATCTTGCTCGGGGCGACAAGATATTGCTTCAAGATATGGACAAACTCCTTGAAAGGTGCAGCAAGGGTTTTGAAAACTGTGTCTCAAACCTTACCTCCCATCCCCACTGGATGGTGAAAAGATGGACCATGCGCTTTGGACGAAGACAGTGTCTTTCCATATGCCTTTCAAACAACGAGCCTCCAGATGTTGTCATCAGGGTGAACACCCTCAGGCTCACAAGAAGCAGGATGAAGGCCCTTCTATCAGAACATGGCATGGAGGCAGAGGAGACCGTCTTTTCTCCTTATGGGCTAAGACTGAAAGGGTTTCAGGGAAGGATAGAGGAGCTTCCAGGCTTTGAGCTTGGATATTTTCAGGTCCAGGACGAGGCCTCCCAGCTTGCAGCAATCCTCCTTGGGCCAAAAAGCGGGGACAGGGTGCTTGATGTTTGTGCAGGCGTTGGAGGAAAATCCACGGCTATTGCCCAGCTTATGAATGATGAGGGCATTGTTACAGCCTGTGATACAAACAGAAGACGCCTTTTGCTCCTTGAGGAAAATGCAAAACGCCTTGGTCTAAGCTCCATTTCCGCCTTTGGGCTTCCGTATCCAAGGAAGCAGGTAGAGGAGATGGGGCCTTACGACAAGATACTAATTGATGCCCCCTGTTCCGGCCTTGGCGTCATAAGAAGGCATCCTGACATAAAGTGGAACAGGCTTCCGCAGGATATAGAAAAACTTTCTTCAATTCAGTCACGTCTTCTTGATGAGTGGAGCAGTCTTCTAAGGCCGGGCGGCCTGCTGGTCTATTGTGTGTGCACCATGGAAGCCGAGGAGACAACCTTTCAGGTTGAGCGATTTTTGAAATCCCGCAAAGACTTTTGCCTCATGGATGCTCCTTCGGTGCTTGGCGATTTGCCAGGCAAGTTCGCAAAAGGCGGCTCTATTTTAATATGTCCTGGGGCCTGTAATATGGATGGATTTTTCATGGCCCTGTTCAGGAAGGCCGGATGAAGCCAGTATCAGAGAAGTTTTCGTGCCTAAGTCCCAAAAAAGCGGGCAAGATCTCGCCCTTTAAAAAAATATCGTTGTCTTGTGAAGAAAAATGTGCTAAGCAAAATTTGGCCTGTGTGCAGGCCAGTAAATTTTTCAATAATTTATCCTAAAACGGTCTAAATAATTTTAAAAACTCAATTTGTGCAGGGGGAGAGGATGACACGCACAGTAAATCCGGTAGTAGTCTCAAATTCATTCTTTTCAAGGATC
>JALSQG010000087.1 GCA_026985565.1 Deltaproteobacteria bacterium | reverse complement strand
CGGGCACGAGCCTCAAAAGCCCACCATAGACGTCCATAAATTCATCCACAAACACCTTTTCCCCAATCACGGCCACAACTGGATCCACCTTCAAAAGGTAGGAATTTACAGACCCGGCCTCTTCCCTGAACTTTTCACAAAGGGCAATCTGTTCAAGCTGCTTTTCTGTAAAGCTTCCAAGATCTGCATTTAGCCTTAGGGTGGGAGAGTGAATTACAGGATCCGGGCCTTCAGAGTCCTTATTAAAATCGCCCCTTAATACCAACTCTTCATTGCCCTTATTATCCCTTTGGTAAAGAAGGATGGTGCCAGTTTTGTCTTTTCTTAGTGTAAAACCCGAACCGTTCATGCCCTTTCCTCGTTACATATGGCCTCAAGCCTTCCTGAGCCCTTCAGGCCACTTGATCTGATGTCTTTTAGAAGGGTTACTGGCACCTCCCACTTGTTCAGCGGACTTATCAGGTAGAGCCCATCTACGAAGGAGGCTGTCTGCTCTATCAGGTCGCGCACAATGTCTATTCCCTCCTTTCTTTGATCCTCCACCTTTTCAAAGCGCCTCAGCCTCTTTCTGATCTCTTCAGGTATGGTGATTCCAGGTAGCTCATTATGAAGAAATTCCGCATTTCTTGCTGAAATAAGGGGAAAAAGCCCTGGCAGGATGACAAGATCCAGATGGGAGGTAAGTTCCATCATCTTCTCTATGCTCCCTGCATCAAAGATGGGTTGTGTCATAACGAAATGGGCGCCAAGGGCAGCCTTTTTTTCAAGCCTTCTAAGCTGAAGTGCAGGGTTGTTGGGCCTGAAACTAAAGGCCACACCGATGGAAAAGTCTGTGGACTCCTTCATATCCCTGCCTGCAAGGTTCTTCCCCTGGTTGAAACCTGAAATCATCTTTACAAGACCAAAGGAATTAAGATCAAAGACTCCGCTTACGCCTGGCTGATCACTCGATGACGCCGGATCTCCAGTTACTGCAAGTATCCCACGGATGCCAAGGAAATGTGCGCCCATTACCTGGGTCTGAAGGCCTAGGACGTTTCTGTCGCGGCCAGTAAGATGGATGACCGTTTCTATATGATACCTTTTCTTTATGAGATGGGCGAGGGATAAATTGTCTGCCCGAAGGACAGCCAGGGGATTTTCAGCAAGGGTGATGCAGTCTGCCCCTGCCTCTTTAAGGGCCTTGGCACCCTTAAGAATTCCTTCTATCTGAAGATTTGGAGGTGGATCAAGCTCTACGAAAACAGGCAAGCGGCCCTTTTGGATGGATTTTAAAAGGGCCCCAGGGCCACTTCTGCCTTTTTGGGCCTTTTTCCTTCTTTCAAGTCTTGTTGTTACCTGCACCACCTTTGCCTTTTGGGATTTAAGATGAAGCCTTTTTTTGAACTCATAGATATGGGAAGGTGTGGTCCCGCAGCAGCCCCCGACCAAGCGTACGCCAAGACGCACCATCTCAGCCACCTTCTCTGCCATGTAAGAAGGGGGGGTGGAGTAAACCATCCTAAAATCCATCACCTCGGGAATGCCTGCATTTGGGAAGGCAGACACAGGCATCTTGTCTGTAAATGGGGCAAGATGCTCAACTGCCTGAAGCATGGCCTTTACGCCTCTTCCACAGTTTGTGCCAAAACAGTTGCATCCGGCCTCTGCTGCCCTTTCTGCACAAAAAAGCGCATCCAGCCCGTGGGCTGTCATGCCATGGGAGGGAAAGACCATCTGGGCAACCACCGGAACCGAGGAATCGATCTCCTTGCACGTTTCAATGGCAATTACGAGCTCTTCTATGTGTGTGAATGTCTCAAGCAGGATCAGATCCACGCCGCCATCAAGAAGCGCCAACATCTGCTGCCTGAATACATCTTTGATGTCTGATGGGGAAAACTCCTCCGGTTCGAGGGGAAACTCTATACCGGTTGGTCCAACAGAGCCGGCCACGTAAATATCCTTGCCAGCTGCCTTTCTGGCAAGGGCGGCACCTGATTGATTTATTTTCTCAACCGATACGTTCTTCCCAAGATGTCCAAGCCGCAACCTGTTTGAGCCAAATGTATTGGTTTCGATCAAGCGGCTACCAGCTCGGATGTACTCTTCATGAACAGAATAGACAAGATCAGGATCTGAAAGATTCAAAAGATCAGTATTAGTGCCAAGTGGCACACCCTTTTCATAAAAGTAGGTACCAAGGGCCCCATCTCCCAGGATCACGCCCCTTTGAATTTCCTGTAAAAAATTCAGTTTCATTTGCCTCACCTTGAAAAAATGTCGAAGAAAAAAACGTGCAGCATGTTACTTACTATAGTACAGGATGGTTTTTGTAAATCTTGTAATGAAGTTTTTTGCTTTCACTATCGATTATGATGGCTTCATGACCTGTCCCAGAGAGACTGCATATACAGATTGTAAAAATTCATGTATTAGGTTAGAATACGTTTAAATTTCAATAAGATACTGATATTCGAGACGGACAAATGGACTATAATCTCCGAAGGTATAGACCAAAACAACCATATCAACTCCACTATCTCTGGATGACTGGCTTCCCAAAAATCACTTGGCAAGATTCATATCCGAAACAGTTGATCAGATGGATCTTCCAACATTTATGCAAGGTTATAAGGCCAACGGTCAAGGAAATGCAGAATATTATCTGGCTTCCTAAAAACTAGATAAGCAGGAGGTAAATATCTGTAAATAACACTTAGATTTTGAAAATAATGTTAATGTATCAGCTTAAATAGTCTTGGGATCATTTCAAAAAGGTCATGACAAAAATAATTCGACACTTTAGCCTGCAAGATAAACTCACAAATAACATCGCTGTGGTTGGAACCGGTTACTGGGGTAAAAACCTAGTGCGCAATTTTTATAATCTTGGGGCATTGCACACCATATGTGATGTGGAACCAGACGCTGTCAATAGATTCATTCAGAAATACGAAGGTCTGAATGGGACAACGAGTTTTACTGATGTCCTGGCTGACCCCGCAATACAAGGTATTGCCATTTCCACCCCTGCCGCCACCCATGCCACCTTAGCGCGTGAAGCACTGCTGGCCCGAAAAGATGTATATGTGGAAAAGCCCCTTTGCTTGTCAGAGGATGAAGGCATGGAGCTCAACAGGATCGCGAGGGAACAAGGGTGTATCCTCATGGTCGGTCATC
>JALSQG010000086.1 GCA_026985565.1 Deltaproteobacteria bacterium | reverse complement strand
CATCTGGTTTTCCTCCATGTTTAGAAGAATTTGGACAGGCTCTGCCATCCTATCTTTCATGTTGCGACAGCATCTTTTTGTTGAAAAGGGGTGGAAAATTTTCTTTCAAAATTTTCACAAGGGATCTAAAAGTAAGTGCTGGACTGTTCTGGCGAGGTTCGACAGGAGGAGACTTGGTTAAGGCAGATCGTATTAAAAAAGTGCTAAAGGCATGTTGGAATTTTTAAGCCAAGTTGTTGTATAAGGATCAATAAGTCCTTGTTATATATTGTGAGCTCATGTCTTAATAAACAGCATCTATAACTGACTGTCGTAACATGAATAGTCTATTGTCGTAGTTACTGATCTTGCCGTTTTTTACCTTGAGTGCCATCAACCCGACTGATTTTCCCTTGGGGTGACTTGATACCACAAGGGTCTTGCCAAAGTGTAAGGGCACATAAGTTGGCATTCCAAGGCCGCTTGAAATCACAAGGTCTATGCCAGGATACTTTTCGATAAGTTTTTGCAAGTTTCGCTTGTTAAGGCTCGTAAGGAGTATGATTATGCCTTGTTGGTTCTTAATGGAGGGCCAAAGACCCTTCATGGTAACAAAAGGATCTTCTATTGTGAGTTTTTTGGAAATGTTTGTTCCAAGAGGGGACCTGTCGGTCAGGGCAAAGACTGTGATCTTTGTGCCTTTTACATTATAGATGCGGCCTTTTCCAAAGAGGTTTTCCCCCTTTTTCTTGATATTTGCAGATATAAACAGGTTTTTGGAATCATCGAGTCCCTTTATGAAATCTGAACCGGCGCCAAGATCCGTACTTGATACACAGCAGTTTTGATAGCCCATCTGTTTGTAATATTCTACAAGTTTCCTGGCATCTTCCTTGTCTCGTTCAGTCACCCTTTTTCCTGGGTAAAAAAGCATCCTTCCTCCGTCAAGGAGAAGGTCTATCTTGTTTTGTTCCCTTTGGTTACGGATCCAACTGACCCGGCGGGTTATGCCCCCGACTTTCTTACCGCCTCAGGATGGGCAAGGCTGAAGCTGCCCCCATGTGTTACAGGTGTAGGCGATAAATATGGTTTTTGCCTTGGAAACAGCACTGTTTTTATTGGAATTCTTGCTTGCTGCAATTGATATTGATCCAAACCATGTTGCAATGCATATAAGCGCCACCAGAAAAAAATAACCAGGTCTATTCATTTTTATCTCCTTAAGAAGGGTCTTTCTTGAACTCGTCCATCCACCAGCTTGCCCAGTTGGTTTTCATAAGGGATTCTGCAAGGGCCAGGGCCTCCTTGGTCTTTATACGTCTTTTAACGTATGGGATCCAGACAGAGGCATTTGGGTTCCCGCTGTCTTCTTGCTCCCTTAAAGATATCAGCATATCAATCTGATCTGCATCCTGAACAAGCCTTGCCTCAAGGCTTTTTGCCTCGTTGTACTCATTATAAAGTTCAAGGAGTTCCTTAGATAAATCTAAGCCATCAAGGGCATCCATCATGGCCCGTAACTCGTCTCTTTGAACATATCTTTTATGGACTGCGTTTGCATCTCCTGTACGAGCCTCTGGTATATCATGGATGAGGGCCATCATCACCATGCGTGCAGTATCAACCCCAGGGGTCATCTTGCCAAGTATGTAAGAGATGAAGGCCGTGTTGAAGCTGTGGGCAGCGGCACTTTCCTTCCCGCTTCCAAGAAAACTGTAGCCAGTTCGCATGGTTCTTTTGAGCATTGCCACTTCAAAAAGGAGCTTTGAAAGCCTGTCTGAACTGGTTTTGGTGCTCATGTTATCTGCTAAACCTTCCCAAATTGCCCTGCGAGTTGTCGTGACCGAGATATCTGAAGACAAATCTTTCTAAAACCAAAGGGCCTTCCACTTTACTTCCCTTTAGAGCAAGGTCAAGCTCTGAAAGCCCCTCGAGCATATCCTCCAGTTCCTGCCTGTCGAAAGATGACCTGTAATGGACAAAGGCACTGTAAGGGTGCATCTTGGTGGCAAAGGCAATTTTGTGCTCAGAAAGGGCCTTTTTCATCAGTGGCCAGTACTTTGTGCTAAACTGATTGTAGCTGCATCTTTGGTCAATCCTAAGCAACTTTGCACTTTCTTTAAGGGCATATATTCGCAAAAGGGTGTTTCTCAGGGCAGATAAAAGCACAAGAGGGTGAATATTTTGTAGCGTTAGCTGATGAAGGCTTTTAAGGCATCGGCCAAGATCCCTTTCTCTGAGTGCTTCTGTGAATCTAAATATCTCTTCCTCCCTGTGTCTTGTAACAAGGCTTTGTACATGTTCTGCCGTAATGATCTTGTCTTTCCCTGTAAGTAAAAGTTTCTGGAGCTCGTTTTTAACTGCAGATGTAGAGCTTGTGCCAACAAGGGCGGTAAAAAGCTCAAGGGCACCTCGATCCATCCTTCTGCCCTGTTTTTCAAGAAGCTTTTTAATGAAAAGAGACAGGGATGCCCCTTCTCCCTTTTTCCCTTTCTTGTTCAGCCTAAGATCAATGACCCTCAGATGTTTTTTGTACTGGTCAAAGAGTGACGAATTTGACGGCGCATCTTCCATCTGGATAATGAGAAGGTTATGTAAAGCATGGCCTGTGCCTCTTTCTTTTATCCAAGACAAGAGTCTTTTGCCACCTGACGGGGCGTAGTTCAAACTCGCCTTTTCTATCTCATCCATGTGCTCTTCAAGGAGCATCAGAATCTGTTGTTTATCTATTGAAAGGGTCTTTGAAAGGGAGGTTAGAATATTTGGAGGACCTTTAAGCAAATGCCCGGCTTCAAGATCATGTTCCCTGAGAATGCGTGCCAAAAGCCTTGCAGCCCTTTTTGTTTTTCCTTCATTGAGCGCATTTTTAAGCCTTTTTTCAGGCCCCTGTCTTTTTTTATTTGAAAGGAAAAATTCTGGTTCCTTAAAAATGACGACCTTTTTGCCAGGGAAAATCCCTTTTGTTTTCAGTTTTTCAAGTACCTGAAGCTCAGTGACCTCATCTCCAGAAAGAACATGTATTGCTCCCTGGCCGTTTTCCCCAAGGAACCTTTGTGCCTCTTCCTGGCAAAGCTCCTTTGCAACCTGCCACTCCCCTATAATCATGAGGCATTCTTTTTGTTCTTTCATGTTATCCATCTTTTTCGTCCACTCTTGCGACTACTGCTGCACCGCAGGAGTCGCTGAAAACATTCACACTCGTTCTAAGCATGTCAAGTATCCGATCAAC
>JALSQG010000085.1 GCA_026985565.1 Deltaproteobacteria bacterium | reverse complement strand
TAGACAATTTTTCCCCAAGAAAATGAAACTCAATAATGTTTCCTGGGCACAAGTTTTGGTAGCCGTTGATAACCTTAACAGCCGGCCAAGAAAGTGCCTCAATTACAAAACACCATATGAGGCCTTCCTGGACTTAACTGGCATAAATGTCAAAGATATTCTTGGCTGTGTACTGATGACTTGAATTCAGGCTATTTTAAACCAAGGGCCTCTCTTTTTTGCTGTATCCTTTGGTCTATCTTTTCAGCCGCCTTGAATGGATCTGGTTCTATTAAAAAGCAGGCTCCAACCAGGTCGTCAAGGCCTGAAAGAGCAAGATTTGTAACCACCTCTGATCCGGTAATATTTGGAGGATGGCCAAGGTGTGTATAAATGCCAGAGGCTACTGCATAGGTGCCAATTGCTGCTGCCTTTTCTGAGTACCACTCAGGAGATGAGGCTGCCACTGGGAGATCTGAAATGTCAATGCCAAGTTCGTTTGCAAGAAGTGCACAAAGTTGGAGGATGCGGGTGTTGTCAACACAGCTTCCCATGTGTATTACCGGAGGAATGCCAAGAAGTCCGCATATTTCAGCAAGTCCTGGTCCTGCCAGTTCCTTTGCCTCAGGAACCAAAAGTCCAGCCTTTCCCGTTGCTGTTGTGACGCAACCTGTGGCCAAAACCAGAATGTCTTTCTTGATGAGTTCTTTGGCAAGGTTCACATTACAATAATCGTGTTTGTATTTGGGGTTATTGCATCCAACAATACCAACTGCACCTCGAATCTTTCCAGCTTTGATGGCATCAATGAGAGGGGTAAGTGAGCCTCCAAGGGCGTCTATTATGGCCTCGTTTGAAAATCCAGTCATTATGTCAACTGGATCTGAAGGTATTTCTACCCTGTCAGGATTACGTAAGGTATAGCGTTCTATGGCCATGCGAACTACTTTTTTCGCCTGCTCAAGGCCATTGTGCATCTCAAATTTTACATGTTCAGCTCCTGTGAATCTTGCCTTGTCTGCAGTGGTCACGATTTTAGTATGGTAACAACTGGCTATTTGAACAAGGCTTGGCATGATGCACTGATAATCCACAATAATTAGTTCGGCTGCACCAGTTATAATGACAAGTTCCGTCATGAGGTGGTTGCCTGCCATTGGGATTCCATGACGCATCATAAGCTCGTTTCCCGTACAGCAAAGCCCAGCAAGATTTATCCCTTTTGCTCCTTTTTCTTTGGCAAGGGCTATCAGTTCAGGATCGTTCACTGCCTCAAGTATTTTTTCTGAAACTATTGGATTATGGCCATGGACAAGGATGTTTACATGATCTTCCTTAAGCACACCCAGATTCACTTTTGCCTTGTGAGGTCTTGGAGTGCCAAAGAGTATATCTGAAATCTCTGTTGCAATCATGGAACCTGCCCAACCATCTGCCAGACATGTTCGAAGACAGTGAAGGAGGGTGTTAGGAGCATCGTTGTCACAGCCCATGTGAGTGCGGTGCATCATCTCAGCGATTTCCCTGTCCATGCCGCGAGGTGTAATCCCGAGTTTGTCCCACAGTTTACGTCTTGCCTCTGGGACTCTACATATAAAGGATAGCTGGTTTTTGGTTGAGCCATAGTTTTCAAAAAATTCTGCTGCAAGATCCTTTGCAACATCAAGGACATCTTTCTCTTCGGTTTCGATCCCCAATTCCCGTGCAATTCGAAAGAGTTTCTTCTCATCCTTGATTGTGTAATCCTTTGTCTGTCCATGGGCCACTGCATGGAGGGCCTCAATGCAGTCCCTTCCATGATCTGAGTGACCAGCGGCACCCCCTGCAACAAATCTGCCGAAATTTCTGGCGACTATGACATTGGCATCTGCCCCACAGACACCAACTGATGCCTTTTTGCTTATCCTGCACGGCCCCATGGTACAGTTTCTGCAACAGACGCCTGTTTCTCCAAAGTTACAGTGAGGTGTTTGTTGTTTGAGGCGATGCCATGCAGTCTCAATGCCGTCTCTTTCGGCCTTCTCAAGCATTTTTTGGGCGTCAGTCCATATTGAACACTCCTGGATATTTAGTGTCTTTTCCTTGGCCATTTTTTTCTCCTGTTTGAGCATGGTAAAAATTTTAGTCCTTTATAGTTACTATACTAACGAAAAGACTTCTTAATTCATATTAATCTTAACCAGCCTGTTGTCAAAGGTACGAAAGACTGCGACCTTGTTTTCATATTCCAAAAGCTGGGAAGGAATAAGACGCACCTTCCCATTGCCGCCTGGAAGATCGGCAACGAATCTTGGTATGCACATACCCCCGGTATCTCCCCACAGCCTTTCCATGATTGAGATGCCAACGTGAAGATCCGTGCGGAAATGGCCTGTGCCTTTTACGTGGTCACACTGGAAAAGATAGTAAGGTCTGACCATTATCTCCTGCAAGGCACAAAAAAGATCATGCAGTGTTTCGTACCTGTCATTTATGCCCTTAAGTAGCACCGTCTGGTTGGAAACAGGGATGCCAGAAAGCTGTATCTTCTCTATGGCAGCCTTTGCCCTCCTTGTTATCTCAGATGGATGGTTAAAATGCGTGTTTAGCCAAAGGGGCCTGAACCTTTTTAAGAGCCTGCAAAGCCTATCTGTTATCTTCATTGGAAGCACAACAGGCACCCTGCTTCCAATCCGGATGACCTTGACAGTGGAGATGGCCCTTATGGCACCAAGAAGCCTTGCAAGATGATTTAAGGGTAGAAGAAGGGGGTCACCACCAGAGATGAGAACCTCCCGTATGTGAGGCCTTTTTGAAATGTAATCAGTCAGCCTGCCAAGGCCTTTTTCACCAATGGATAAGGCCTCAGGCGATCTCCAGGTACGTTTCCTGTTGCAGTGTCTGCAGTAGGAGGCGCATACGCTTGATGCAAGAATCAATACCCTGTCCCGGTATCTGTGTATGAGGCCTGGTACAGGGCTATAGGATTGTTCTTGCAGTGGGTCCGGACTTGAGTTTCTGGAGGTGTCTTTTGTCTCAAAAGGGGAGGGGATGACCTGTTGGCCTATTGGGTCTTCAAGGAGATTTCTTTTCCTCGCAAGGTCAAGATAGTAAGGAGTAGTGGCCCATTTATAAGTTTTAAGTACCGGCTTTTGGGCGGATAAATCAACGCCAAGGGCCTTCTCAAGTCTTTCAAGACCTTCAGGCCCTTTCAGGCGGTTTTTCATCTGCCAGCGCCAGTCGTGCCACTGGTTTTCTGGCACATCTGGCCAAAGTATGTCTTTAATGCGCACGCATCTATTTGGCTGAAACCTTTTCAAAGGGGTTTTCAAGCAAGATGGTCTGCTCCCTGTCTGGCCCAACCGAGATGATGCTTACAGGAGTATTTGACAACTCTTCGATCTTTCTTACGTAATCTCGTGCTGCCTGGGGCAAGTCCTCAAAGGATCTTACATTTGTGATGTCATCGCTCCACCCTGGTACTTCTTCATACACTGGCTCTATTCGCTCCACCATGCGTATGTTCGATGGCATGTAATCAAAGCCCTTGCCATCAACCTTGTATCCAGTGCATATCTTTATGGGGTCGATGTTGCTCATGACATCAAGTTTGGTGATTGCAATGCCATTTAGCCCGTTCAGCCTTACCGCATCGCTTAGGACAACTCCATCAAGCCAGCCGCAACGTCTGCGCCTTCCGGTTGTGGCCCCAAATTCTGCCCCTTTTCTCTGTATGGTATCGCCTATGTCATCAAAGAGCTCTGTTGGGAAAGGCCCTCCCCCAACCCGTGTGGTGTAGGCCTTGCAGATACCAACCACATAATCGATGCTGCTTGGGCCAATGCCTGCGCCACAACATGCACCACCGGCAACTGTGTTGGAAGATGTTACATAGGGATAGGTGCCATGATCAATGTCAAGCTGAGTGCCCTGGGCGCCTTCAAAAAGGACGTTTCCGCCCTGGGTTCTCACCTGGTCTATGAGCATGGACACGTTGTCTATATACGGCTCAAGTCTTTCGGCAAACTTCATGTATTGCTCGTATATTGGCTCTGCATCAAGGCCCTGAGCGTTTAAAAGCTTTGTGAGAAGAAAGTTTTTTTCCTTCACATTTGCATTTAGTTTTTCCCTGAAAAGCTCAGGGTCGAGAAGATCCCCAACCTTTATGCCGTTTCTCACTATCTTGTCTTCGTAACATGGGCCAATGCCCCTGCCGGTGGTTCCGATCTTTTTGCCCTCGCTTTTGGCAGCCTCCCTGGCATGGTCAAGTGCCTTGTGATAGGGCATTATAAGGTGGGTGTTGAAGCTGATTTTGAACCGGTCCGGGCTGACCGTCTTTCCTCTTTTGGAAAGCTCTTCAAGTTCCTCAATAAGTACGGAGGGGTCAAGAACCACTCCGTTTCCTATGGCGCATTTTTTTCCCTCATAAAGTATGCCCGATGGGATCAGATGAAAGATATACTTTTCACCATCCACAACCAGGGTATGACCTGCGTTGTTCCCTCCCTGAAATCTGATAATAAGGTCTGCGTGTTCAGTGAGAAGGTCCACGATCTTGCCTTTACCTTCGTCACCCCACTGGGTTCCAACTACAACTACTGTTGCCATTTGCAATGTCTCCCTCTTTACTTTTCCAACGGGGCAGGATACTTAACCAGCATGGAAAAGTCAAATAAAGGCTCTTTAATGGAAGGGCAAGACAAACAAGAAAAGTCAAGAAATAAGGATCAAGAGCGCGGTACAGAAAAGGAAAAGACCATCTATGTTATTGATGGAAGCTCCTATCTTTACAGGGCGCACTTTTCAACCCACAGGGAGTTTACAAGCTCAAGCGGACTTCCCACAAGGGCGATCTACGTCCTTACCAACATGATGCTCAAGATCCTTAGGGAAAAGGACCCTGAATACATGCTCGTTGCATGGGATGCCAAGGGGCCAACCTTCAGGCATGAGCTTTATGACCAGTACAAGGCAAACAGGCCTCCAATGCCCGATGATCTTTCCCTTCAGGTGCCCTACGTGAGGAAGATTGTGGAGGCCCTTGGGATTCCTCAGCTTGAGATAGAAGGGTACGAGGCAGATGACATCATGGCTGCGGTTGCCAGAAAGTTTGGCAATAAAAAGGGGGTCAAGGTGATCCTTATTACTGGTGACAAGGATATGAGGCAGCTTGTGTCTGAAAACGTCATCCTGTGGGACCCCATGAAGGACAAGACAACCGACCTTGAGACCTTCAGGCAGGAATATGGCATAGAGCCCTTTCAGTATCCGGATGTTCAGGCCCTTTCAGGAGATACCTCAGACAACATACCAGGGGTGCCAGGCATTGGTCCAAAGACGGCATTAAAGCTCATCCAGGAGTATGGCTCTATTGAAAACCTCGTGAATAATCTTGACAGCATAAAGAAAGGAAGACTGAAAGAGCGTCTCAAGGAGCACAAGGACGAGCTTCCTTTGTGGAAAAAGCTTGCAAGTCTTGATGATGGTATTCCGGAAGATCTTGATCTTGAGCAGATGAGAAGGCGCAAGATGGATAAGGCCCGTCTCCTAAGGCTATTTAAGGAACTTGATTTTGAAAGCCTTATTCCATTGGTGTCTGAAGACAAGGTCCTTTCCTCAGATGGTTACAGCCTCGTAACGGATAAAAAAAAACTTGCTGACTTTCTTTCCTCAAATGCATCCTGCAATAGCCTTGTTATCGATACGGAAACAACCAGCCCGCATCCAATGGAGGCGAGCCTTGTTGGTGTGAGCCTTTGCTTTACCCCGCCTGAGGCAGTTTATATCCCTGTTGGCCATAAGGTGGACCATGATAGCCAGATGGATATGGAGGCATTAAAGGGGCTTCTTGGCCCAGTGCTTGCCGATGGTTCCATAAAAAAAATAGGCCAGAACATAAAATATGACCTCATCGTTTTTGAAAGACATGGTCTTCCTTTAAAGAGCATTTCAGGTGACACCATGATAGCCTCGTATCTTCTCGATCCTACAAGGCGAAGGCACAATCTTGATGAGATCGCCCGTGACGTTCTTGGCCACAAGATGATCTCCTACAAAGAGGTGACAAGGGAGCTTACAAAAGGAATGGATTTTTCCCATGTGGACCTTGAAAGGGCAAAAGAGTATGCGTGTGAGGATGTCCATGTAACTGCAGTTGTCAGGGAAAAGTTTGATGAGATGCTAAAGAAAAAAGGGCTTTGGGACCTTTATTCAAAGGTTGAAGTACCCCTTATCGAGGTCCTTGCGCGCATGGAGATGAACGGGATACTTGTTGACAAAAAGGGCCTTGAAAGGCTTAGGGAAGATTTTGGAAGTCGCCTTGAAAGACTTAAGGAGAAGATCTTTGAGCTTGCAGGATGCACCTTTAACATAAACTCCACCAAGCAGCTATCTGAGGTCCTTTTTGAAAAGCTAAACCTGCCCCAGTTAAAAAAGACCAAGAAGAAAACGGGATATTCCACTGATGTTGAGGTGCTAACATCCCTTGCAAAGATTCATCCCCTGCCGGAAGTACTTCTTGAGTATCGAAACCTTGCAAAGCTTAAATCTACCTACATAGATGGCCTTGAAAAGGAGATAAACCCAGATACAGGCCGCATACACACGTCCTTCAACCAGACGGTCACCGCAACTGGAAGGCTATCATCCAGTGAACCGAACCTTCAAAACATCCCGATACGGACCGAGGAGGGAAGACGCATAAGGGCGCTTTTTGTGGCAGGGCCAGGGAATGTGCTTGTGGCAGCAGATTATTCCCAGATAGATCTTCGGGTGCTTGCCCACTACTGCCAGGACGAAAATCTCATGGATGCCTTTCAAAAAGGGGAGGACATTCATAGAAGAACCGCAGCCCTCATATTCAATGTGGATCCGAAGTTGGTTACTCCTGATATGAGGCGCGTTGCAAAGACGGTTAACTTTGGCATCATCTATGGAATGAGTAGCTTTGGCCTTGCAAAGGAGCTTGGAATTTCAAGAAAGGAGGCCAAACGGTTCATCGATTCATACATGGCCACCTATCCCGGCGTCAAAAGATACATGGAGGAGACGATAGGGCTTTGTAGAAGGCAGGGATATGTTGAAACCATCCTTGGAAGAAGGCGTTATATTAAAGACATAGGGGCAAGAAGCAGAAACATAAGAAAGTTCGCAGAAAGAACCGCCATTAACACCCCCATACAGGGAAGTGCAGCAGACATAATAAAGCTTGCCATGCTCCAGGTGCACGACCTTTTTGAAAAAGAGGGAAGAAGGGCAAAACTTCTCCTTCAGGTGCATGATGAGCTTGTGGTTGAGTGCCCGGAAAGGGATGCAGACAAAGTGGCAGGGCAGCTTAAAGACATAATGGAGAATGTGGTAAGGCTTAGGGTGCCACTAAGGGTCTCTGTGGGAGTGGGAAAGAACTGGGATGAGGTGAAATAAAAGTTTAGGGGCAACATAGTGCTATTAAACATACAGCCTATAAATTTTTTTTCAGGGGGTGTGGATCAGGATGAGGAAGCAGGAAGTAGTTTATTGTTTCAGGTAACGCTTGCATGTGGATGTCCAACATGTGCAGGCGGCCGTTTTGATCCCCAACGTTTCAGGGTCAAGGTACATGTTTATAAAGGGCAGGAAGAAGTTGGTGTGTTCAGGGCAACCTACAGGGGGAATGTTAGTGAGTTTGAGTGTAAGCTTCCCAAGTTGGCCTCTGGAAGCTACAGTGTTGAAATAGATGCCCTTGATCCTGAGACAGGGGCAGCAGGAAGGCTTACGGCAGAGCTATTTTTTCACTGAACATTTGGGTCCTTTATTGAACTTGAAGTCTCATCTCATGCAAGGTTTCTTGCACCACAAGTAATCCAAGGTTATAACAGTCCATAATCTTAGTAAAAGGGAGGAAGCAGAAACATGGCAAGGATAAAAAGAGCAATAATTAGTGTTACGGACAAAAGTGGCATCCAGGACTTTGCCAAGGCCCTTGAGGAGATGGGAGTGGAGATCGTATCCACTGGAGGCACTGCAAGGGCTATTCGGGAGGCAGGTGTAAAGGTAAAGGATGTGTCAGAGCTGACAGGATTTCCTGAGATGATGGACGGCCGGGTAAAGACCCTTCATCCCAAGGTTCATGGAGGTATCCTTGCCATCAGGGACAATCCAGAGCATGTAAGGCAGATGGAGGAAAACGGGATTCCTCAGATCGATCTTGTTGTGGTTAATTTGTATGCCTTTGAAAAAACCGTTGCAAAAGAAGGGGTTACCCTTTCTGAGGCCATTGAGAACATCGATATTGGAGGGCCGACTCTTCTTCGTTCCTCTGCAAAGAATTTTAGGTACGTAACTGTGGTGGTTGATCCTTCAGACTACGACAGGGTGCTTAAAGAGATGAAGGAAAATGATGGCAAGACCACCATCAAGACCCGTTTCGAGCTTGCGAAAAAGGTCTTTGCCACAACGAGTGCCTACGATACGGCAATAACCAAGTATCTGGAGTCCATCGATGTAAGTTCGGATCCTTATTTCAAATAATAGGAAGGCTTAATGGGGCGTTTTTATCGCCCCTTTCCCACTTTTGCAAAGATGATCTGTGTCCCTATTTTTGGAAAGGATGAGGAAGAGGTCCTTTCTAAGGCAAAAAAGGCCTCTTCCCTGTGCGACATTCTGGAGCTCAGGCTTGATCTTTCAGGCGACATCTCTGAAAATGGGCTAAAAAGCCTGATAGCCTCCCTGCCTCTTCCTGTCATTGTCACCAACCGTTCTTCCAAGGAAGGGGGAAAGTGCTGCAAAGATGAGGAAGAGCGCATATACCAGCTTGAAAAGGCAGCCGAGTTTGGCGCAGATTTTATTGATGTAGAGTTTTCCACCAAGGGCGCTCTTCGAAAAAGGCTCAAGAGACAGTGTGACAAATTTAAGTCAAAAATAATATTGTCTTATCACGATTTCCAAAAGACTCCGTCTCAAAAGGAGCTTTTTTCTCTTTTTGACCAAATGGCTGATTTTGACCCCGCTGTAATCAAGATCGTCACCCACGCCTGTGACAGCCTGGATTTTCTTCCTGTCGCCAACATCTATCCAAGGGCGAGGGAAAAGGGTGTTGGCTTTATAGGATTTTGTATGGGTAAAGATGGCTGTTACAGCAGGCTTTTTTGTCTGAAACTTGGTGCATTCCTTACCTTTGCTTGTCTCGAACAGGCGGCTTCCTCAGCCCCTGGGCAGATTCCAGTAAAGATTATGAGAGAAATTACTAAGACTTTGGCATTATTTTGTTGATCAGATGGACTCCCTGAGAATTCTTCTCACAAACGACGATGGGATACATGCAATGGGCCTTTGCGCTTTGTACGAGGCCCTTTTCTCAAAGGGATTCCATGTGGATGTGGTTGCGCCGGACAGTGAAAGGAGCGCAGTTGGTCATGCCATTACACTCTCAGACCCTATCAAGATAAAAGAGGTTTACCGATTGGGTGACAGGTTTGGTTGGGCCATAAACGGGACCCCGGCAGACTGTGTCAAGATTGCAGTTAACGCCCTTCTTGAGGCAAGACCCAATGTGGTCGTTTCAGGCATAAACAGGGGCTCAAACACTGGTATCAATATATTGTATTCAGGTACTGTATCTGCTGCTACAGAGGCAGCAATCTTAGGTATCCCATCCATTGCAGTATCTGTTGACAGTTTCAGTGATCAAGACTACTGCTTTGCTGCCTTTTTTGTATCAGAGTTGGTATCAAGGCTCGTCAAATATGAAGACAGCTGTAAATCTCTTAACGTAAACATACCGGCTATTCCGGCTCACCTAATAAGAGGCGTAAAGCTTGTTAGACAATGCAACTCTCCATTCAAGGAAAGGTTTGAAAAGAGAGTAGATCCAAGGGGAAACATATATTACTGGCAGTGCTCATCTGATTTTGATTGGGAAAAAGCTAAAGGAACAGATATATACTGGCTCAAAAAGGGCTATATAACAGTCACTCCCATCAAATTTGATCTAACAGATGAGCAATGTTTGGAAGAAACGTCAATCTTATTAAGTGATATACTTTCTTGATTTTTTCTTCAGAATAGTTGCCTTAACTTCATCTCTATTGTTGACAATCTCCTGCTATCATTATAGCCTTGACTTAATAATACAATAGATAGCGGGAGGTAAAAATGGCAAGGAAAAGAAACAGACCTTATACTAAAGAAGATGTGGAATTTGTTTTTGAAAATTATGCTAATATGACTGCTGCAGAGATAGCTGAAAAGCTTGGCATTAGTAAATTTCAGGTGTCTAAGATAGTAAGTGAACTTAGAAAGCATATAGATCTTCCCAAGAAAACCGCAAAACGGCCAAATCCTATAATCGAATTTCTGAAATCAAGGGGACTTCCCATTAAGAAAGAGGTGGAAAAGGTCAAAAAGAGTGTGGGAAGGGGTAGGAAAAAGAAATCATAGTTTGTTAAACATATCTCTTTAAAAGGCAAGCAACGACCGTTGTTTGTCTTTTTTTATTTGATAAACTGTAGGCTTAAAAATAAAAGTCATATTCTTCTTTGTAAAAGAAGAAACATGTTTTTTATATTAGCTTTATAAATTGTCAATAGAAGCAAGCCACAACTTATCACTTAAGCACTAAGATGAAGGTAAGACCATGAAAGTTACCGATTACGGCTTTGGCAGAATCACAGTAGACGGCCAGGACTACACCAGTGACATAAAGATTATAAAAGGTCGAATACACCCCAACTGGTGGCGAAAACAGGGGCATCTTCTTCAGCTATCAGACATCACGGACATATTGGAGGCAAGGCCAGACGTCCTTGTGGTTGGCACTGGCGCTGCCGGCGTCATGCGCATAGACCAAGAGGTGAAGAAGGCCCTCGATGAAATGGGAATCAGGCTCGAGGCTGCACGGTCTAAAGAGGCGGTCAGTATATTCAACGAGCTTCTGGAAGAGCTTGGGCCTGAACGTGTGAGTTTTGCAATACATCTAACGTGCTGAAAAGATTTCCTGCCTTCATCGTTGCAGGCACCCAAAGCGGCTGTGGAAAAACAAGCATCGCTCTTGGGATCATGTCTGCCCTTCAAAGGCGAGGCCTTCGTGTTGCCCCTTTTAAGACAGGTCCGGATTTTATAGATCCTGGCCTTCACGCCCTTGTCTGCAACAGACCAAGCCACAATTTGGACAGTTGGATGATGCCGCAAGAGGCAATAAGGCAGGTGTTCCTGCATGGAATAAAAGGCTGTGATGTGGCTGTGATTGAAGGGGCCATGGGGCTTTTTGACGGGGCATCGGCTGTTTCAGATAAAGGTTCATGTGCTCACATAGCAAAGATACTTGATGTGCCTGTACTACTTGTGGTCGACTCAAGGAGCATGGGCAGAAGTGTTGCAGCCATGGTAAAGGGCTACATGGATTTTGACAAGGATGTGAAGATCCAAGGGATTGTTGCAAACAAGGTTGGCAGCAAAAAACACAAAAAGATAATCCTTGAGGCCTTAGGAGGCCTTGGCCCCTTTTTTGTTGCAACCATTTCAAGAAATGAAGATGCCACCATTTCCTCACGTCACCTTGGTCTTTTGACCGCAATGGAACTTGGGAAGGATACGGGTTTTTTAAAGGCCCTTGGAGACATGGTTGAAAGCCAGATGGACCTTGATGCCCTACTTGGCCTTAAGGCGGATCTTTCCCATTTGAACAACGAGAAGGAAGCTTCCAGCAAGGTGTCATCATATTGTGAAAAAGACAAGGTCAGGATAGCAGTTGCCATGGACAGGGCCTTTTGTTTCTACTATCAAAGAAACCTCGACATTCTCGAAGGCCTTGGTGCAAGCCTCTCCTTTTTTTCTCCCACAGATGGTGAGCCCATTCCAGATGGTGCAGGAGGCATATATTTGGGAGGAGGCTACCCTGAGCTTTATGCAATGGCCCTTTGGAAAAACGCACACCTTAGACACCAGATAAAGACATTGGCTCATAAGGGCATGCCCATTCTTGCAGAATGTGGTGGATTCATGTTCCTTGGAAAGGGGCTCAAAGACAAAAAAGGATTCCATGAGTGGTGCAGCCTATTTGATGTTCCCTTTGTTATGGAAAAAAGGTTTCAGGCCCTTGGCTACAGACAAGTGCAGACACGTGCCAAAACCCTTTTAGGGCCAAGTAATATCGCCTTTCGAGGCCACGAATTTAGATATTCAAGGCCAGAGACTAAAAGGCCTTTTGAATGTGAACATCTTAAGGCCCTTGATGCCTACGGAAACGAGGTGAAAGTGCCATGTTTTGTATACAAGAATGTCTTTGCAAGTTATATTCACATTCATTTTGACAGCCTTCCAGGGGTTGCAGAAAGCTTTTTAAAAAGGTGCCGGGAATTCTTAAAAGGTGATATCAAGGGCTAAATCAAATATCAGGAGGCTTGTTGTCTCCTGGGTGAAGATGGTTACCAGGATGCCAAGAGTGGTGATCTTTTCTGGCATCGTCTTGTCCATTTTTGCAGCATTTTACTCAGCCAGAAATCTTGGGGTCATAACAGACACCTCTGTTATGCTCTCAAAAGAACTTGGCTATCTAAAGGTGTATCGTCATTTCAAAAAGGAATTTCCCCATTCCTACAACCAGATTGTCATCCTGATAGAGGCCGTTACTCCTGATCTGGCAGCTGATGCAAGAGACAGGCTTGCTTCAGAGCTTAGAAAGAAGAGCAAGCTTTTTCCCTGGGTCTATTTGCCAGGAGATGACACCTTTTTTAAGAAAAATGGCCTGCTTTTCCTTTCGGTGGATGAACTTGAGGATCTGGCAGACTCTCTGGCAAAGGCACAACCAATCCTTGCGCGTCTTGTGGAACGTACGGATATTGCAAGCCTTTTTTCCATCCTTGCAGACGCCCTGAAAGAACGCAAAAAGGGGGTGGAAATAGATCTTTCCAGGGTCTTTTCAGAGCTTGATCGGACCTTTGAGGCCTTATCAGAAAGACGATTCTACCAGATGTCATGGATTCGTTTGATGTCAGGAAGCTCAACGGGTGAAAGGAACAGACAGATTATAATCGTTCAGCCCAAGATAAGCTATGAAGCAATCCTTCCGGGCAAAGAGCCAATAGAAACAATAAGGTCCATCAGTCAGCGTCTTGGGTTCGTGCCTGAAAGGGGCGTAAGAGTGATGCTTACAGGCGACATCCCCATGCAGTATGACGAGCTGAAGAGCGTCACCCGCGGGGCCAAGATTGCAGGCATACTTTCACTTGTGATGGTGACAGTGGTTCTGATTACAGGCCTTGGGTCCTTTAGGCTTGTTCTTGCCACCCTTTTTCCCCTTGCAATGGGTCTTGTTTTTACCGCTGCCTTTGCAACCGCTGCAGTTGGCCATTTGAACATGATATCTGTTGCCTTTGCAGTGCTCTTTATCGGTCTTGGGGTAGACTACGCAATACATCTATCCCTTAGATACAGAGAGCTTCTCCTTTGCGGATCAGGATCCCGCAATGCTCTTTTGCAGTCTGTACAGGATGTTGGGCCATCTTTGGTCCTTTGTGCAGTTACAACGAGCATTGGCTTTTACAGTTTTATGCCTACAGACTTTTCAGGCGTGGCAGAGCTGGGCCTCATCTCCGGGACAGGAATGTTCATTGCCCTTTTCTGTAACGTCACCTTCCTTCCGGCCATGATATCCATCTTCCCATTAAAGTCTACTGCAAGACAGCCATATTACATAACTTCAGACAGACATCCGATCTTTCTTAGGATAACTGCGTGGCCATACAAACATGCCAGTTCACTCAGATGGTTGGCAATAATACTTACCTTCCTTTCCCTGTGGTTTGTGCCAAGGGTGCGTTTTGACTCAAATCCCATAAACCTAAGAGACCCAAATGCCGAATCAATAAGGGCCTTCAAAAAGCTTCTTGAAGATCCAAACGGCTCACCCTGGAGCCTTGAGTCTCTGGCGGGAAATGAAAAGGAGGCACAAAGAAGAAAGGAGTCATTTGAAAGGCTTGATCTTGTAAGGCATGCCCTCAGCCTGTCAAGCTTTGTTCCATCTGATCAGGATGACAAACTGGACATTATTTCAGACATGGACCTTATACTTGGCCCAATTGTGGAAGGCCATGTCCATGTGGAAAGCAGCCCACTTAAAAGACAGATCCTTGCCCTTAAGGGTTTTAGGCTTGTGCTTGAAGGCACCATGACATCACTCAAGGAAGATGCGGCCATGGCCAAGAATCTTGATGTGAGAATTGGACAGTTTGTTTCCCATCTCGATTTACTTGATACGTATGGCAAACAAAAGGAGATAGAAAGGCTCACCAATTACCTTCTCGCATCATTTCCAAAAAGGATAGAGGAGCTAAGTCTTGCCCTTTCTGCCGCACCTGTTTCAATGAATACCCTGCCAAAAGACCTCGTGCATGAATGGATAGGCCTTGATGGAAGCTGGCGCATAGAGGTGGTACCAGCCAAGAATCCGAGAAATGATGAGGAGATAAGGGCCTTTATAAAAGAGGCACGAAAGGTTGATAAGAACGTGACAGGCTATCCGGTTCTTATAATGGAAGGAGGCAAGGCAGTGGTAAGGGCCTTCGAGCAGGCATTTGGTTACAGTATCCTGTCCATCCTGTTGCTTCTTCTCATACTGATGCCAAAGAGGAAGGATGCCCTCTTGGTGGTGTATTCCCTTTTCCTGGCAGGGCTTTTAAGTGGTGCAATAATGGTCTTTCTTGGGCTTTCCCTAAATTTTGCCAACATCATTGCCCTTCCCCTGATCCTTGGAATTGGCGTTGACAACGGGATACACATTGTTCATCGTCACAGGCAGGCAATGGAAAGGCCAACGTGTCTTTTGCAAACAAGCACTGCAAGGGCTATCTTTTTCAGCACCCTTACCACCATTTGCAGTTTCGGAAACCTTGCTGTGTCTCCACACCTTGGTATGGCGTCCATGGGAAAACTCCTCACCATAGGTATCGTCATGGCCCTTGTGACGTCCACCATATTCATTCCTGCATTTCTTTCATCAGGACAAGCCTTGGGGCAGAGGGAAGATGAAAAGATTTAGGCGTATCTACTATGACTTTTTTTCAAGGTTTTACGATAAGGTCATTGCCCTTCACAGCAAGGATAAAAGTGCCCGCCTAAGAAGGTTTCTTATTGAAAAAAGCGGCTTTAGGCCCGGCCAGAACCTGCTTGATGTGTGTACAGGAACAGGCGCTGTGGCCCTTGAGGCATCTCGCCTTTCAAATGGAACAGGCCTTGTGGTTGGTCTTGATTTTTCCATGGGCATGTTGAAAAAGGCGTGTAGCAAGGCAAGATCAAGAGGCAATATAATGTTTGTCCTTGGAGATGTTGCGGCAATACCTTTCAAGGATCAAAGCTTCCACGTTGTCACCTGTTCCCACGCCATGTATGAGCTTTCTGCAAAGACAAGGCGACATGCCCTGTCTGAGATAGAAAGGGTGCTAAGGCCAGGTGGATGTTTCATAATGATGGAACACACAGAGCCTAAGGCGCCTTTTGTAAGGTTTCTCTACAGACTGCGTATCAGGAGTATGGGTTCTTCTGGGAATCGCGCCTTTGCAGTGGATGAAAGGCCTGAGCTTAAAAGATTTTTCAAGAACGTCCGGCTCGAATATGCGCCAGGTGGACGTTCAAAGGTGGTATATGGATTCGGGGAGGAAGGCCTGGACGATTAGGAGTCGTTTAACTCTATCCCGTTTATGGAGATGAGCCTTCTTGCTGCAAGGGTGGCAAAGAGCATGGAGCCAAGACCATTTGCTGCCGCTATCATGAACATTATGACTATCTGATAGGCCACTGCCTGCACGGGAGAGGCCCCGGCAACGATCTGGCCTGTCATCATCCCAGGCAGTGAAACGATGCCGGCAACGGTCATGTTGTTGATGATGGGTATCATTCCAGTGCGTACTGCCTGACGGGCACCTTCTATTACCGCTTCCTGCCTGGTTGCGCCAAAGCATAGGCGAAGCTCTACCTCTTTCTTTCTCGCTCTAAGATATTCAAGGAACCTGTCAAGACAAAGGCATATGCCATTTAGTGAGTTTCCAAATATCATACCAAAGATAGGGATGACATATTGAGGGTCATACCATGGGCTGACCTTTACGACCACCTGGGTCACGATCATTCCAACTGCCAGGCTGGTAAAGGTCATGGTGGCAAGGGCGTCAAGGCGAATACCCCTGTATCTGCTTCTTGCCCTCCTTACTGCCTCCCATGATGCCATGACCAACATGAGGCAAAGCCATGCCATGACAAGATATGGAGAATTTATGCGGAAGATCTCTTTTAGGACTATTCCTATGGCGCCAAGCTGAAGCATGCATCTTGTTGCAGCAGCAAGGAGCGACTTTGTTAGACCAAGTCTTAGGGCAACTGATATGGCTGATGCAATCACAATGAGTCCAACAGCCAATAAGAGATCTAAAAGGCTAAGTTCTATGTAGTGTCCCATCTGTGAGCCTCATGACAAGGTCTGACTGTTTTGAAAAGCGTTCCTCATGAAGAACGCACACAACTATTGCCTGTCTTTTCCTTGAAAATTCAAAAAGCATGTCAAAACATTGCTGGGCAAGTTCCGGCTCAAGTCCAGAAAGTGGTTCATCTGCAAGAAGCACTGGAGGGGCCCAAAGAAGACCGCGTACAAGGCCAAGACGATGCCTTTCTCCGCCGGATAGACCATCTACCTGGTGATGGAGACCAAAATGGCCAAGGCCCATTTGATCAAGCAGCCTTACTGCCTCATCCTCAGGGAAGCCCTTTCTCGGGCTGTTTTTAAATGAGAATGGAAACGAGAGGTTGTCCCTTATTGTACCGGAAATGACAGGTGCATCCTGAAGAAGCAGAGTCACAAGCGTCCGCCAGTTGGTAAGTCTTCTTTCAGGATAGATTGTGCCATCAAGTATCCTTTTTTCCACCTTTGCCTTATTGAGCCCAACTATGGCCCTTAAAAGTGTGGTCTTACCTGCTCCGGACGGGCCCTTTATCACAGTTACAGATGGTTTGTCTATCTTGAGGGTTACTCCATTTAACAGAATTCGGCCCATTGGATCCTTGAAACGGATCGGGCCGCAATAAAACCCCTGGCCTTTAGGCAAATGCTTGCCGCTTGACTGGCTTTCATCCATACTTATCTTTTTAACAAAAAAGAAGGAAAGGAGGTATTAAAAAATGTTTGAACTTGCACCGTGGAGACCAATCTCAGAGCTGTCCAATCTTCGGAAGGAAATGGATAGGCTCTGGTCCGAATTTTTCAGAGAAGGAGAGATTGCACCCAAAAGCGAATCCTGGGTTCCTGCAGTAGATGTTTCTGAGACCAAGGATGCCATCCTTGTAAAGGCAGAGATACCCGGGATGGATCCAAAGGACATAGACGTATCTCTTTCCGGTGATACCCTCATAATAAAGGGTGAGAAGAAAGAGGAAAAGGAAGAAAAGGATGAGAACTTTTACCGGATAGAGATGAGAAGAGGAAGCTTTCAAAGGGCAGTGCGCATCCCCGTTCCAGTAGATAAAGACAAAATAGAGGCCAAATATGAAAAGGGGATTCTGAAGGTAAAGCTTCCAAAGACCGAGGAAACCAAGCCTAAACAGATTGAGGTAAAGGTTTCCTAAGTTCGGAATGCTTCATAAGCCTATGCCTCCTATTCAAAAAGGCGGTTCATGCCGCCTTTTTGTTTTTTAGGGGGTTGATCAACCTTTTATGAGACCTCTAAGAAGCTTGCTTTTACTTGGATGTCTTAGCTTTTGAAGGGCCTTTGCCTCTATCTGACGTATTCGTTCCCTGGTTACGGCAAAGTCTCTTCCCACCTCTTCCAAGGTCTTGTTGGTGTCTTCTCCAATGCCGAACCTCATCCTCAAAATCTTTTCTTCCCTTGGCGTCAGGGTGGATAGGGCAAGACGGACCTGCCTTGTAAGGTTTGTCATGATGGCCTGCTCATCTGGAGGCAAGGTGCTTTTATCCTCTATGAAATCCAATAATTCGCATCCATCTTCCTCGCCTACCGGGCTTTCAAGGGATACAGGCTGGTTTATGAGGCGCAGTATGTTAACGAGTTTTTTCTCCGGAATATCCATGATGGAGGCAAGCTCTGCCGGGGTTGGTTCCCTGCCTTTTTCAGCAACGAACTGTTTGGTTATTTTGGAGATACTGTTTAGGGTTTCAACAGTATGGACTGGAATACGAATGGTCCTTGACTGGTCGGCAATGGCCCTTGTTATTGCCTGTCTTATCCACCATGTGGCATAGGTGCTGAACTTGTATCCTTTTTTGTACTCGAATTTTTCAACTGCCTTTATGAGCCCTATGTTCCCCTCCTGAATCAGATCGAGAAGGTGCAGCCCCTTGTTTACGTGTCTTTTTGCAATGGAGACCACAAGTCTAAGGTTTGCCTTGACAAGTTTTTCCCTCGCATAGCTGGTGCGCTGAAGGCCGTTGAAATAGCTCCTTACCACCTCATGAAGTGCATCTTCAGAAAGACCAGTGGCCAAGAAGAGCTCCTCCATGTTCTTGTTTGATGACTCCTTCAAAAAATTCTCAAAGCTGCTTCTGACTACTTGAAGGAAGGTCTTTTCAATGCGTCCTTTGCCCAAAATAGCAAGAAGCTCAGAAGGGATCCTTCTTATGGCCTCTGTTGTCTGTCTTATCTTTTCAGGGTCAGACAGTGTTTCCTGCAACTGTTCAAGAAGCCTTTTCCTCCTGTCTTCTACTTCAGAAAGCCTTTTTACGAGCTTTTTAGTACTCTTGTAACCTGCAAACCTTTCTTCTTGAATAGTTCTATCCTGTTGTTCGTCCTGGTCAGGTTCTTCATTCCTGCTAAGTCTTTTAATCACATCTGACACTACTTGGGGGATGTGAAAGGCGCAAAATACGTAATTTTTCTCACTTTCTTCGAGAAGATGGGCAACTTGCGCCTCTTCCTCTCTGCTTAGCACCTTTCCTGCGCTCATTTCCCTAAGGTAGAGACGTACCGGATCCGTAAGGGTTCTGCTTGACAGCTCCTGGGTTGCACTTTCTTCGAAAGTGCCGTTTTCCTTGGCTACAGGTTGAAAAAACGGCTCTTCATCAAAAGTGATTTCAATGGAGTCTATGGAATCTTCATCAAAAGGCCCGAGGCCGTTTTGGGTTTTCCTGACTGCTACGGTATTTCCTGGTTCCCCATCTTTCTTTAGGGACATACCTCCTCCAGATCTGACACCCTATCTAAGACTAAGCAGGCCTTTAAGAAGGCTTTCGCAATCCTCGCTATCTCCCTGATCCCTGAGCTGTTGTAGAAGCTGCTTCCTGAGGGCCTGTTTTTTTCTCCCCTGACAATAATGCTCCAAGTCTTTTACCATGATTTCAACATCATTGCATGGAGGAAAATCAGAGGCCAGCCGCATGGCAACAGTCCTGAGGAGTGGGGCGTGCTCAAGGTTATTGTAAAGCTCTGTCAGATTCAGGCCTCCTGTCATCTCGTGGATGTGGGTCATGGCATCCCAAAGCCCGCAAAGTGTGCTGTCTTCGAGCCATATCTCAAGGCTTAGATTCATGAATCGCTCTATATATTGGGGATAGCTTAGAAGAAATCCGATGACCTTTTCTTCGGCCCTGTTTCCAATCCTTGCCACAGGCCGGGAGAGCGAAGAAGCCCCTTGTGCCGTGTTCGATGCAGGAGAAGGTCTTTTAAGCCTTCTGTCCTTTTGGGATCTTTCCTTCAGGCTTTGCCAGAGGCTTTCTTCCCTGACACCGAGTTTCCTTGCTATGTTTCCAACAAGAAGGGATTTTCGTACAGAATCACCCACCATGGATATGGCCTCAAGGGCAGTGTCTATGGTCTTTAGCACGCCTTCTGTATCTGTGCCAAAGTGTGTCTTGCCAGCTTCTATGAGAAAATCGATTCCAGAGACCGCCGACTTTAACAGTTTTTCAAGTTCAGCCCGCCCTCTTTCTCTAACAAGGCTGTCTGGGTCCTCTCCTTGGGGTAAGACCAGAACCTTTGGACGCAGATCCACCTTATAACAGATGGGAAGGGCCCTTGTGGCAGCCTTAAGCCCTGCCTCATCGCCATCAAATAGCAGCACCCACTCCTTTGTAACACCCCTCATCCTTCTGGCCTGCTCCTCAGTAAGGGCAGTACCAAGACTTGCAACCGCCTGACGAATGCCGTGTTGCCAAAGGCTTACTACATCCATGTAGCCTTCCACCACAAGCCCGAGGCCTGCCTTTCGTATGGCCGCCTTGTTTTGAAAAAGGCCGTAAAGTATCTTCCCTTTGTGATAAATCGGGGACTCTGGCGAATTTATATATTTGGGCTGCTCTTCCTGGCCGGCAAGGCCTATTGTCCTACCCCCAAAGGCTACAATATTTCCAACATGGTCCCTTATGGGGAACATGATCCTGCCTCTGAATCTGTCATACCAGCCTGGGGCATTGGTCCGCTTGATTATGAGCCCTGCCTCTTCTGCAAGTCCAAGATCCATGCCTTCCTTTTCAAGAAACCTGATTAGGCCGTCCCACGACTCCTCTGCCCAACCCAGATCAAAGGACTCTACGGTTTCATCCTTTAGCGAGCGTTTCTCCAGGTAGTGCCTTGCCTTTTGGGCTGATACAGACTCCTTTAGAAGCCTTGAAAAATATGTTGAGGCCGCCTGGGTGATATCTATGAGTTGTTCCCTGAGCCTTTTTTTCTTTTTTGCCTTTTCAGAAAGTGGTCTTTCCGGGATGGTGATGCCATAGCGTTGTGCCAGGGCCTTGGCTGCCCCTTTGAATGAAAGACCCTGTATCTTCATGAGAAATTTGAAGACGTTTCCACCCTCTCCACATCCAAAACAGTAGAATATCTGTTTTTCCTCATTAACGGTGAAGGAGGGATCGTTGTCCGAGTGGAAGGGGCAAAGACCAACCCAGTTTTTTCCCCTTTTCTTAAGAGGCACAAATTCCTGGACAACCTGCCTTATGTCTGCGGCTTCCCTGATGCTTTGAAGGATGTCCTCTGGAATGTAAGTCATTTTGATTAACAGCCTCTTGGCCTGCTCATGACATGGGAAATTTTCCCCTTAGAATCTTATTTCCTTGAGACCATTTTTTCTATGGCCCCGCTTATAGTGCCAGGAATTTTTGTGAGCCTGCCGTTTATGTCTGCTGCAGCATGTTTCGTAGTACCAGTTACCAAGATCTTGTCATCACGTCTGATTTCGTAGCAGAAGGTGAGGGTGACACGGGACCAGTCAGAAAGGGCAGTACATATTGAAAGAAGGTCGTCATAGCCAGCAGGCGCCTTGTAGCGGATGTGGGCCTCAACCACAGGAAAGAGTATGCCAGATGATTCAAGCTCCCTGTAGGGAGTTCCGAGAACCTGCCTCATCCATTCCGTCCTTCCCATCTCAAAGAATCGAAGATAGTTGGCATAGTAAACCACCCCTGCCCTGTCTGTGTCTCCATAGATGACCCTATAGTTTATCTCCTTACCCCAAACAAGCCTCGAAACGTCTGTATTTACACATATATGGTTCATTTTTTCTTTTTTGGATCAAGCTCCACATATCGTGGTTCTGCGCCAACGAAGTGGTGAAAGAGCTTGAATCCTTTTTCGAACAGTATCCCTGTGCGCTCTGCCCATTCCTCATGGAAGTGGGCATCCGGATTGTCGCGGACTTCCAGACTGTCATATATGACAAATGGAACCGGCCCTCTGGCGTGGGTCTTGATGGATACAGGAGTGTAATGGTCTGTGACAACCATAAGTCTGAAAGAACAGTCCATGTTCTTAAGCCCGTCGAATACAGTCCCAACCACCTCTTTGTCAAAGCGCTCGATGGCCTTGATCTTTTCCTGGATATCCCCCATGTGGCCAGCCTCGTCAGGGGCTTCGACATGGACCACCACCAGGTCCTTACTCTTGAGCTCATTTAGGGCCGCCTGGGCCTTTGCATTAAAGTCTGTGTCAAGAAATCCCGTTGCACCTTTTACCTCTGGAGTTTCAAGCCCTGCCCATTTACCAAGCCCCTTGATGAGATCCACTGCAGCAATGACAGAGCCCTTGAGGTCATACTGGTCAAATATGGTTGCAATGACAGGTTTTCTCCCCTGGCCCCATGGCCAAATGGCATTGGCAGGCCTTTTACCCTCCTTCATCCGTTTCAGGTTTATGGGATGGCGGTGAAAGAGATTGATCGCCTTTTTCAGCACCTCGTAAAGAAGTGGTTCCTCTTCATAAACCCGCCAGGCCTCTGTCACATCATGACCCGTGTAATCATGGGGAGGAACCGTTGCCAGTCCTTCTGGTCCTCCCTTCCAAAGAAGAAGGTGACGGTAGCTTACCCCTGGGAACAGTTCAAAGGAGCGGCTCTTTACTATTTCAGCAAGTTCAGAGATGAGAACAAGGGCCTCTTCTGTGGATATGTGGCCAGCGCTGTAGTCGTCCATAAACACCCTGCCGTCCCTGAATCCCAAGGTGACAAGGTTGCATCTAAAGGCCACATCTTCTGGATTCATCTTTATTCCAAGGGCTGCAGCCTCAAGGGGGCCTCTTCCTGTGTAGTATTTTTGCGGGTCATAACCGAGAAGGGACATGTTGGCCACATCACTTCCCGGAGGAAGCTCATCAGGGATGGTCTTTACAAGGCCAAACTCCCCAAGACGTGCAATGAGGTCCATGAAGGGCGTTCTTGCGGCCTGGAGTGCAGTTTTGTTGCCAATCTCCTTAACATGGAAGTCTGCCATCCCGTCTCCTATGAGTATCACATATTTGTCAACAGGATGTTCTATTGGCTCAATGTCTTCCTGCAAGGCCTCTGGTTCTTTGGTGGGTTTTGCATCAGCCATCTCTTACGACTCCTCCAATGCCTTCATGTCTTCTATACGAATAATCATTGTCTTATCCAGAATGAAGTCCTGAGAATCAATCTCTTCAAGGGCCTTCTTCACCTTTCCTTCAACTGCCTCGTGAGTCAACATGACAATAGGCACTGAAGAGGCATCTTTTGCCCTTCCTTTTTGGACAACGGAATTGATGCTTATCTCCTCCCTGCCAAGTATTCCTGCAATACTTGACAGGACCCCAGGCCTGTCCATGACTGTGAAACGGAAGTAGTATTTGCAGGTTATTGATTCAACCGGCTTGATGGATGGGGAAACTATGGTCTCAAAGGGCTGATTCAGGGAGGGAACGCGTCCCGGACACCCCTTTTTCACATCCCTTGCTATGTCAACTATGTCTGCAACAATGGCGCTTCCAGTTGGCATCTGACCTGCGCCCATTCCGTAGAGCATCACCTTTCCCACACTGTCTCCCACAAAATATACTGCATTGAATGCCCCATTTACCTGGGACAGAAGGTGATCCTCTGGGATCATGGTGGGATGTATTCTCACATCAACAGAATCGTCACTGTTTTTTTTGCCAATTGCAAGAAGCTTTATGCTGTATCCAAGCTCCTTTGCAAAGGAGATATCAAGGGGAGTGATCTTGGAGATGCCTTCTGTAAATATGTCAGAAAGGGCTATGCGCTGGCCAAAGGCAAGGGTGGACATGATTGCAAGTTTGTGGGCGGTATCAACTCCCTCTATGTCATAGGTGGGGTCTGCCTCAGCATAGCCAAGTCTTTGGGCCTGTGCCAAAACCTCCTCAAAAGGCAGGCCTTCCTGAGACATCCTTGTCAGAATGTAGTTGGCAGTGCCATTCATTATGCCAAGGACAGTGCTGACATTGTTGGCAACAAGCCCTTCCTTCAGCGCCTTTATGCACGGTATTCCACCACCAACGCTTGCTTCAAATCCAACCTCTACACCAGCCCTTGAGGCCGCCTCAAAGATCTCGAAACCATTTGTTGCAAGAAGGGCCTTGTTGGCAGTTACCACATGTTTCCCCTTTTCTATGGCCTGGAGAATAAAGGACTTTGCTGGTTCTATGCCCCCGATCAGCTCAACTATGATGTCAAGGTCCGGGTCATTTATAAGATCTGAAAACTGTGTGGTAAGAACTCCATCTGGGACCTTAAAGCCCCTGTCAGATGTTATGTCTTTGTCACAGATCCATTTTAGCCGTATTGGAATGGATGTCCTTTTCTCAATGAGCCCCTCTTGTTCAAGGAGTATCTTTGCAGTTCCGCTTCCAACTGTACCAAAACCTACTACCCCTACATTCACAACATCTTTCATTGGTCACTCCGCATAGCTGATTTTCTTGATTAAGAGCCTAAGCTTGTGGCTGTGATACTCTAAACATTTATCAAATTTCAGGCAACCCTGAGAGACCTTTGGGTAAATTAATGCAATATGGGCCAAGTTTACCAAGGAGTAAGTGCTTCATTTACATACCGCTACATAACGGTTGTATCTCAAAAAGCTGCACCCTTTTGTTAACACTAATTTGGAAAAATACCGATAAATAATGCGTGAACCCTTTAAAATTGTTCAAAAATATTTCGCCTGAAGCAGCAGCACCACTCCTGGCACTTTTGTGGCTGATAGTGATAACCCTTTTGCACTACGGAGTAACAGGACAGACGCATACAAAACAAAGGCTCAAGGTGGGTTATCTGCCCATAACCTGCCACCTTCTTCTTCCTGTTGCCATGGAAAGGGATGGTTTCTTCAAGGAAAACGTAGATCCCATAAGGTTCAGCTCATGGCCAGATATGATAGAGTCTGTCAAGGGCAACGAGCTTGACTGCGCCTTCATCCTTGCTCCAATTGCCATATCCCTCATGGATCAGTCGGTCCCTGTGGTTATTGCCCTTCTTGGCCATAGAAATGGAACAGGCCTCGTGGTTGCCAAAAATAGCGGGATATCAAGCGTCAAGGATTTTGTGGGAAAGACCTTTGCCATCCCAATCAGATACAGCACCCAGAACATGGCCCTTTTGATGCTTCTTGGAAAAAACGGTATTGCAGTGGACAAGGTGAACCGTGTGGAGCTGCCTCCGCCAGATATGCCCTCTGCCCTTGCCTCAAATTCCATAGACGGATACATCGTTGGCGAGCCCTATGCCACCCAGGCCCTCATCATGGGAAAGGGTATCATCTTCAAAAACTCTTCCGATATCTGGCCAAACTTCATCTCGAGCCTTCTTATTGTAAACAAGGATAGCCTTAGCAAAAAGCGCAAACTCATAGACAGATTCATAAGGGGACTAAAAAGGCAAGGCAAGTGGATAGAGGCCAACAGAAAGAAAGCAGCAGATATTGGTGCGGACTTCTTTGGCCTCAACAGGGATCTTGTTGAGCAAGTTTTAACTGCAAGACGCGTAAGCTACCTCGATATAGTTCCAAGGCAAAGGGAACTTGATGAGATCGGCAAGATGATGGTTCAGTGGCATCTTCTAAAAAAGGTTCCAAAGATAGGTATTTACACGTCATGGCAATGAAAAAAGCAGGTTTTGTAATGGTTTTTTTGCTGGTGTTGTTTTTTTGGCAGGTTGTTACAGCCGTCTTCCATGTGCCTGAATATATGTTTCCAAGGCCAGGGGATGTTGCACTGGCACTGTGGCAGATGGCAAAAAGCGGAAGACTTTTTGAAAGCTCTGTCGCAAGCCTGTTCAGGGTCACCTGGGGCTTTTATCTGGCAGCTGCAACTGCCATCCCTTTGGGGCTTTTTCTTGGAAGAAAACGGTTGTTCAGACACATGCTAAATCCCCTTATCCAGTTTCTAAGACCCATATCTCCACTTGCATGGATACCCATTGCCCTAATGTGGTTTGGGATTGGAGACAGGCCAGCAATCTTTCTTATCTTTTTGGCCTCTTTTTTCCCCCTTGTGGTCTCCACCATAAGCTCTGTGCTTAATATCCGGACGACCTACCTCAGGGTGGCAGAAAATTTCGGCCTTAAGGGCATCTCCCTTTATACAAGGGTTATTCTCCCTGCTGCCCTTCCTGAGATAATAACCGCTATAAGAATCACCCTTGGTACTGCATGGCTGGTGATTGTGGCAGCAGAGATGATAGCAGTCAAATCTGGTCTTGGCTATCTCATAATAGATGCCAGAAACTCCCTCAGGATGGACATGGTCGTTGCCGGAATGATTGTGATAGGAGTGATCGGCCTTGTGCTCGATTTTCTGGTAAGGCTCTTGGAAAGGCTTCCAAGTATAGAATGGAGCAGGATGAGGCGGTGATAAAGATAGAGGTTACAGGGCTTAGGAAATCATATGTGGAAAGACGCCTTAAAAGGCGTTTTCTCTCCCAGTGCAAACATCAGGAAGATTGCAAGGTCCTTGATGGTTTGACCTTCTCCATAGAGGCAGGGACCTTTGCATGTTTCATAGGCCCCTCCGGCTGCGGCAAGTCCACTATGTTCAGGATAATTTCTGGATTTGAAAGACCAACATCCGGCCAGGTCCTCATTGACGGAAAAGAGGTGATGGGACCAGACAGCCGTCATGTGTGTGTTTTCCAGGAAGACGGCCTTTTCCCGTGGCTTACGGCCAGACAGAACATCTCCATGGGCCTTAGAAAGGCCGGTTCGGACCAAAGCATGGATTCAGTAGAGGAATACTTAGATCTTGTAGGACTTTCCGGTTTTGGCGATCACTATCCCCATGAACTTTCAGGAGGCATGAGGAGAAGGGCAGAGGTTGCCAGGGCGCTTATCACCAGTCCTGACATTCTGTTTATGGACGAGCCCTTTGGAGCCCTTGATTTTGTCACAAGGCTTCAGATGAGGGAAGAGATGGTAAATGTGCATCAGATGTTTGACATGACCATACTGTTTATAACCCACGATATTGATGAGGCCCTTCAACTTGGTGACAGGATAATAATGCTTAGTGACCGGCCGTCAAAGGTGGCATGGGATATCGTGCTGGATGAACCTCACCCTCGGGACCTGTCCTCAGGCACCCTAAGGGAACTTAGAAGACAGATATATTACAAGATGGGGCTTCATGTAGCCCTTTGATCATGCATCCAACAGCCACATCTCTATCTGGGCCTTGGATGGTATTGGCCCCTCGCTAACAATCTTACCGTTTATCATAAGAGCAGGGGTCTTGCTGACGCCATATCGATGTATCTCATCCCTGTCTGTTACATGAAATATGTCTGCTGCCATCTTTCTTTCAGAAAGTATTTCAAGGACGAGTTTTTCCATGTTGTTACAGCCGACGCAGCCTGGCCCAAGTATCCTGATTTCAAGGTGGTCATCTTTTGATTCTTGTTGGGAAAGAAGCCGTCCAAAGGCCAAAAGATACTCTTTTCTGCTGGCTTCAGGGATGTAATTTTTCTTCTCAACAACTTTCAAAAGGGCCTCGGGGGCCTGCTCCTTTGTAATTACGCCCTTTTCCACGTCAGAACGAACCTTGCCAAGAGCAAGCTCGAGTCCAAAGATTCCAACTGGTTTTCCTTTTATTTTTACGATATTTGCCATCTATCTTGCCCTCAACACTATTTTTACCGGTGTGGTTGATATGTTTAATGACTGTCTGAAAAAATTCCCCAGAAATCTTTTGTAATGAGTTGGAAAGAGCTCGGGATAGTTGGCAAAGAATGTAAAGGTTGGTGGCCTGGTACCAGTCTGGGTGACATAGTAGAGTTTTAGATAGTGTCCCTTTGTGACAGGTGGATTCCTTTTAAGTAGCGCCTGCCTTAGTAGCCTGTTCAGTTTTCCCGTTGTCTCCTTGTAGGTGAAGTCCTTGTATACCTGATGGATCATGGGAAAAATCTTGTCAACATTTTTCCCTGTCAGGGCAGAAATATTTATGTGTGGCGCATAGGGCATGAGTTTTCTGAAAAATTTTGCCTCTTCATTAAGCATGCGCCTTCTTTTTGGGTCTCCTTTAACAAGGTCCCACTTGTTGAAAACGGTTATGCAACCCTTTCCCATATCTGCCGTATAGCCAACAAGCCTTTTGTCCTGATCCGTTATCCCTTCTGTTGCATCAAAGACGCAAAGGCATATATCGCTTTCCTTTATGGAATCAAGGGATTTCATGATACTGAATTTTTCTATCTTGTCTTTCACCCTCGATTTCCTTCTTACTCCTGCCGTGTCTATGAAAACAAGGGGCCTAAAACCATTTCTTTCTACAAGCGAGTCAATGGAATCCCGTGTGGTGCCTGGAATATCAGAGACAACCATCCTTTCTTCGCCAACTATTTTGTTGAGGATGGAAGACTTGCCCACATTTGGCCTTCCAATTATGGCAACTCGTATGGGCACAGTCTCGCAATGGGCGAAAGATTCAGCTTGTTTTTCAGCCTCCTCATGAAATCCATGCGTCGTTCCTTTGTCGTGGCCAACAAGGCTTGAAAGGGCTTTGGCAATATTTTCTTTTAGATTTCCAAGGCCGTGTCCGGTTTTGGCAGATACATCCAAAAGATCATCAAGTCCGGTTTCATAAAAGTCTGCCATTGCTACCGTTCTTTCACTTGAGTCTATCTTGTTCACAACTGCAAGAAAGGGTTTCTGGGACCTTCTTACAAGGTTTAGCAGTTCCATGTCATCAGGGGTCAATCCATGTTCCGCGTCAAAGATGATGATAAGAACATCTGCCTCGTTTATGGCCTGCAGGGTCTGTTTCACCACGTTTTTGGCCAAAGGATCACTTAGGTCAGTGCCTATTCCTCCAGTATCGATCAATATAAACTGGTGTAAGTCCACGGATATGTCAGCATAGCGCCTGTCTCTTGTCAAACCGGCCCTTTCTGCCACCAATGCCTTTTTTGAACGGGTAAGTCTGTTGAAAAGGGAGGATTTCCCCACATTTGGGCGTCCAATAAGGGCAACCTTTGGCTTGTATTTACTTTCCGTGTATGTTGGCGTTGTCATAGGGTTTGTAATATGGTCCCAAATATTATAGAATTTGAAACTATCAACGGTTTCAACAGGTACCTGGAATAAATAAAGATAGTGTTTTTCCAGTTGGCTTCAAGAAGTATTTGTTGGACGTTTTGGATTTGAGTGAAAATCAAAGGCTTTTTTGCGGAGGTCAGGATGTCTAAGAAGGCAGTCATTATACTTGCGCCAGGTTATGAAGAATTGGAGGCTGTCGCTGTAGTGGATATACTCAGAAGGGCTGGTATTGACATAAAGATAGCCGGCCTTGATTCGGCCCCTGTCCCTTCGGCAAGGGACGTCAAAATCGTTCCAGATACCACCCTTGATGAGATAAGGGATGAAAGATTCGATCTTGTAATATTGCCAGGAGGTCTTGACAGCACAGAGACCCTTGCAAAGGATGAGCGTGTGGTTGACATGTTGAAAAGACAGCTACAAGGTGGCCGCATGGTCGGTGCCATATGTGCTGCTCCAACGGTTCTTGACAGACACGGTCTCAGTAAGGGTAGACAGATAACCTGTCATCCGGTTTGCAGGCAGGCAGTGAAAAATTCCAACCTTTCACAAGACCGCGTGGTTGAAGATGGTCTTCTTGTTACAAGTCAGGCTCCAGGTACGGCTCTGGAGTTTGCCCTTAGACTGGTGGAACGGCTTGAAGGAAGTGAGAAGATGGAAGAAGTTAACAAGGGTATTCTTGCGAGGCTTTGACAACATAACCGTATGACAGAAAAAAAAGCGAAGAAATCAAAGAGGAAAAAGGGGCCTGGCAGACCAAGGGGAAGAAAGAAAAAGGCCTCATCTGTCTCAAGTGTGCCTGCTGTTAATAACCCAAAGGAAATTATCCCTTTTGAGGCAGACACGCTTCAGCACTATCTTGCTCAGATCAACAAGTATCCGCTTCTTTCAAGGGAGGAGGAAGAGGCAATAACCAAGGCCTATTATGAGACAAGGGATCCAGCCCTTGCACACAAGATCGCCACATCGAATCTGCGCCTCGTAGTGAAGATAGCCCTGGATTTTCAAAAATTCTGGATGCAAAACTTTCTGGATCTTGTACAGGAAGGAAATGTAGGGTTGATGCATGCAATCAAGAAGTTCAATCCGTACAAGGGAGTAAAGTTTTCTTACTATGCATCTTTCTGGATAAAGGCATACATCCTAAAGTTCATAATGGACAACTGGAGGCTGGTAAAGATAGGTACCACCCAGGCCCAAAGGAAACTGTTCTACAATCTCAACAAGGAAAAGGAGAGTCTTAGGGCCCTTGGGTTTGAGCCGGTACCAAAGCTTATTTCCAAGAGACTAAACGTGTCTGAGCAGGACGTTATAGATATGGAACAGCGCATGGGTTCTTGGGAGGTGTCACTGGATGCTCCCATTAAGCATGATTCAGAAGACAGCTATATGGACTTTCTTCCCAGCAAGGGGCCAGCGATAGAGGCAGTTGTTGCAAAGCAGGAGGTAAATGAAAAACTAAAGGAGAAGCTTGAGGAGTTTGCATCCACTCTTAAAGACAGGGAAAAGATCATATTCAAGGAAAGGTTACTTGCAGAGGAGCCAAAAACCTTGCAAGAGATAGGGCAGATGTTTGGCGTATCCAGGGAACGGGTACGCCAGATAGAGTCCCGTCTCAAGAAAAAGCTTGGTAAGTTTCTTGAAAAGAGCCTTCCTGACGTTGTTCCCGATACGTATTCTGCGACATAATCAAGTGACGTTATGAAACAATCTTATTACCAAAAGTACAATACTGGGAATCTTTTTATGCGTGTCGCCCTAATCTTCATGTTCGTTGGTATGTTGTCGTGTGGACCTGTTATGTCAACACCCCTTGAGTCAAGGTCCGGATCGTATACCGCATACATGATGGGGCTTAAAGAAGAGCTTGATGGAAACCTGCTAAAGGCGAGCACGTGGTATGAGAAGGCATACGAGCTTGATCCAAACTCCATAGAAGTGCTAAAGGCCTTGGCAAAGGTATCAATAAGGCTTGGTAAACTTGATGATGCAAAGAAATGGATCCAAAGGGCATTGGAGCTCGATCCAGATGATGAAGACCTTCTGCTGCTTCTGTCCAAGATATTTATTCATGAAAACAAGACCAAAGACGCCATAGAGGTCTTGGAGCAGGTGACGTCCAAAGATCCAAGTAACTATCAGGCCCTGCTTGTTCTTGGAACCCTTTTTGCTGAAAACAACGAATATGACAAGGCAGAGGCCATTCTCAATAGGGTTGTACGCTCAGACAGCGACAAGGCCTTCATGGCTTACTACTTTCTTGGCAAGATAGCCAAGGACAAGGAGAAATACCAAGAGGCTGAAGGCTACTTTCAAAAGGCCCTTGAAAAAAACGGCTTCTTCACCCCAGCCCTCTTTGAGTTGGCCGATGTGTACGAGAGAAAAGGTCAGATAGAAAAGGCCATTGATACATATCAATCTGTTCTCCTCAGGCAGCACGACAACATAAAGGCAAGGCAGAGGCTTCTGCTGCTTTTTCTCGAAAACGGTAGACAAAAAGAGGCCCTTAAGCAGATAGAGATACTTAAGAAGGTTGCAGGCTCTGACTCAAATGTGCAGTTTAGGCTTGCCTTGATCCTCCTTCAGTTGGATAGGCCAAAAGAGGCCCTGGACATCCTAAGAAACCTTAAGAAGCATCTAAAAGACAATGCACAGGTAAACTTTTATCTCGGTCTTGCACTTGAAAGGCTTGGCAGGAAGTCGGATGCAAAAAGGGTTTACTTTTCAATACCCATTGACAGCGAAACAGGCATTGATGCGGTCATAAGGCTATCGAGACTTCTCCAGAAAGAGGGGAAGATCAAAAAGGCCGTTTCCCTTCTAAAAAGCGCAATTGCAAAAAAGCCGGACAGGGTTGATCTCTACACCGCCCTTTCAACCGTATATGAGAAGAACGGAAAGAACAAAGAGGCAGTGGAGTCGCTGAAAGAGGGCATAAGACAGAATCCCAAAAACAAGGCGCTCATCATGAGCCTTGTCATGCTTCTTGATAAGCTTGGACATAAGAAAAAGGCAATAGATCATGCCAAGGCCATTTTGAAGTTTGATCCAGAATATGTACCTGCCCTCAACTACATAGGTTATACCTATGCTGAGCTTGGAACAAATCTCGATGAGGCAGAAAGGCTTCTTAAAAAGGCAGTGGGACTATCTTCAAAGGATGGCTTTGTGCTCGATAGTCTCGGTTGGCTTTACTTCAAGAAGAAGGAATTTGGCAAGGCCCTGAGATATCTTAAAAAGGCAAACTTGCTCGTGCCAGATGACCCGATAATATCAGAGCATCTTGGTGATGTCTATTTTGCCAAACAGGAGTTTAAAAAGGCTGTCAAACAGTATGCCCATTCACTTAAAAAGGCTAAGGACAAGGCGGACAGGCGGCGCATACGTAGAAAATTTTACAAGGCCAAGGCGGCAATCTCTGACCTGCCTGACTTTTAAATTCCAAACTTGATTGCAGCAGCTATATTTGTTATCACTGTCAGCGATCCATAGTATTTCAGTATTTTCAACCTTGTTGAAGGGAGGCTTTAGCCATAACGCAACCAAAGGGCAAGGCGGCAGTAGAGGTCAAATCCTTGAAAAAGGCCTATGACCTGGATGGTAAATCCCTTGTGGTACTCGATGGACTTTCATGCACCTTTCACCAGGACGAATCCGTTTCCATAGTAGGTGCTTCAGGGGTTGGAAAGACAACCTTGCTTCATCTTATTGGAACCCTCGACCGTCCAACAAGTGGAACAATCCTCCATTTTTCCAAGGATGTCTTTTCCTGGCCAGACAAAAAACTTTCATCCTTTAGAAACAAAGAGATCGGTTTTGTGTTTCAGTTTCACCATCTACTGCCAGAATTCAACTGTTTGGAAAATGTTATGATGCCCTGTCTCTTGGCAGGTAACGGCACAGATGAGGCAAAAGACAGGGCTATAGAGCTTTTGGAGTACCTTGGACTTGGGGGAAAAGAGGAGCTTAATGTGAAGAAGCTTTCTGGAGGTGAACAGCAGCGGGTGGCCCTTGCCAGGGCACTTGTTCGAAATCCACGCCTGATATTGGCAGATGAGCCAACAGGCAATCTCGATGAAAAAAGTGGTCAAAAGGTTGCCAAATTGCTTTTCAAGATCAGGCAGGAGGTAAAGGCAGCCCTTGTCATAGTAACCCATAATCTCAATCTTGCCTCTATGACGGATCGTTGCATAGGGCTTAAGGCAGGAAAGGCCTTTGAGATTCCAAAAGAGGGCCTTGCAGATTTCGTAATGGATGAGGCAGCTTAAGATGCGTCTAAAAAAAGCTACTTTTGCCTGGCTGCTTCTTTTTTCTGTATATTTGCCGATCTTGCTGGGTTCTTCTGTTGTTCATGCTGCTAAGGATTCGGATCAGCAATTCGCCCCCCCATCTGTCATACTTGTTTTCATGCCTTCGTATATCGGCCCCGGAAGTGGTAGCGAGCTTGTGATGAAGGTAAGGGAGCTTCTTGGATCGGAGCTTGAGGCAAAGGGACACCAGGTCTTTTTTAGTGGGATCATACCCAAGGATCCTGCCCAGGTTAGAAAGGCCCTTTCTGAGAAGGGTGTCGATTATGGAATATACGGAACAATATCGAGACTTGGTGATGTGGTAAGTCTTGATTTTAATATCTCAAGCCGTGCCTCTAATGAGGTCAAACCCTTAGTAGCCTTCGTTCAAGGCCCAGAAGATAAATTGAGGAATCTTGTCAAGCTTCTTGCAATCAAGATAAACGATGATTTTTCCATTCCAATGCGCATTGCAGACGTTTCCGTTGAGGGGAACAAACGGGTTGGCACCGATGCCATCCTTGCAAACGTCAAGACCCAGAAGGGCCAGGTGTATGACCCTTCTACCATAGCCGAAGACATCAAATCCATTTACAAGATGGGTTATTTTGATGATGTGGAAGTCGACGTACAGGACAGCTCCCAGGGCAAGGTGGTAACCTTCCTGGTTAGGGAGAAACCTGCAATAAGGAAGATCATATTTCAGGGCAACAAAGAGATTGGAGATGACAAGATTCGGGACGTCTTGGATCTTAAGCCCTATACAGTCATTAAGGACAAAAGCCTTCAGGAAAACGCAGAAAAGATAAAGGCCCTTTATGCAGAAAAGGGCTATGCAGGGACAACGGTTGCCGTGTCAGTAAGGCCAGTGTCGAATCAGGCAGCGGACGTCATTTTTGAGATAACAGAAGGGGAAAAGGTCCATATTAAGTCTATAAAGATAGAGGGGGTTAAGGCATTTTCTCAGGATGAGCTAAAGTCCATTATGGAGGTTACAGAGAAAAAGCCTTGGTGGACGCCAAGTATAAGGAACATAGTTGGTCTTGTAAGGGGAAGTGCAGGCATCCTTAAATGGGATGCCCTGGAACGGGATGTGGGAAGGCTCACGGCATTTTATCACAACCATGGTTACGTGGATGCAAAGGTTGGGAAGCCTAAGGTGGAGAGAAAGGGTGCAGAAATATACGTAACCATTCCTGTGCATGAAGGTCAGCGCTATGGGGTTGGGAAAATAGACATAGAGCAGGACCTTTTTAAGGATGAACATGAGCTTCTTAGCCACCTTGAGATAAAAGACATGAGCTATTTCAGCCAGGAGGTCCTTAGAAAGGACATAATGAGCCTTACCAACATGTATTCTGACAAGGGTTATGCCCACTGCACCATAAACCCAAGGATCATAAAGGATCCTGAAAAGAAGGTGGTAAATATCACCCTTGTGGTGAACAAGGGGCCAAAGGTGTACTTCAACAGGATAAATATCGCAGGTAACACCAGGACACGTGACAAGGTCATAAGAAGAGAGCTTCGTGTAATGGAGCTAAAGCCCTTTAGTGCCACAGGTCTTAAAACAAGCAACGACAGATTAAGGCGCCTTGGCTATTTTGAGGATGTGGAAATTACGCCAAAGCCTGCCCAGGATGAATCCCACATGAACCTGGACGTGAAGGTGAAAGAAAGGCCTACCGGGACCTTTAGCATAGGTGCAGGCTATAGCTCGGTTGACAACCTTATACTGATGGGTGAGATAAGCCAGAGAAATTTTCTTGGAAAGGGCCAGACCCTAAGTTTTAAAGGCATTATCGGAGGAAGCACCCAGCGATTCTCCCTTAGTTTCTTCGAGCCCTACTTTCAAGACACAAGGCTATCTCTCGGAATGGATCTCTACAACTGGCAGTATGACTATTCCGACTACACAAAGGACAGTGTAGGCGGGGCACTTAGATTTGGATACCCTCTTACTGACAACCTGAGTTTCTATTTTGGCGGTCGTATAGACAACACGGATTTGTCTGACATAGACGACAATGCTTCATATATCATTCAGGAATCTGTTGACATAAAATCCACAAGGTCCTTAAGCGGCGGGCTTACCTATGATACCAGAAACCGCTACTTCAATCCCACAAGGGGCTTTAAGAGTGATTTTTCCATAGAATACGCAGGTGGCATCCTTGGTGGCGATGCCTCTTTTTTGAAATTCAGAGGGGAGGTGGGTTACTACCATCCCATCTGGCGGTTCTTCGTGGCCCATCTGCGCCTTGGAGCCGGTTATGTAATAGATGGGCCTGGAGGAAAACTTCCTGTTTATGAACGATTCTTTCTCGGAGGGCTCGATTCCATCAGGGGCTACAAATATGGAGACGTGAGCCCTCGAGATCCAGACACGGACGAGCGCATTGGTGGTGAGTACATGGGCTTTGTTCAAAGCGAGGTGGTGTTTCCCCTTCTAAAGGAGATGGGCCTTAATGGAGTGATTTTTCTTGATGTAGGAAATGTCTGGGGCAAGGATACTGACGAGGGCTTTGATATTACAGATCTTAGAAAGTCTGCAGGAGCTGGCATCAGGTGGCTTTCACCCATGGGGCCCCTTAGGGTGGAATGGGGATACAACTTCGACAGAAAACCAGGCGATGACAAAAGCAACTGGGAGTTTCGCATGGGAGGAAACTTCTAAGTGGCAGGAAGGAGCATCCGTCTTGGCGAGCTTGCAAGACTCCTTGGAGGGAAACTAAAAGGGGAGCCTGATCTTGAGGTAGATGGCATTTCAAGCCTCGAGCTTGCCGGTCCAAAGGAGATCTCCTTTGCCATAAAGACGAATCTTGCCCCAAAAGTCAAGTCGTCACGTGCCTGTGCATTTATTCTTCCTGAGACTTGGCAGGAGGATCTACCTAAGAACGCCATACTCGTTAAAGATCCGTATCTTGCCTATGCGCAGACGGCAAATTTCTTTGCGGCCAAGCCCTTTGTGCCAAAGGGTATCTCAAATCAGGCAATAATCGGTGAGGGTTGTCAGATTCACCATGAGGTTACAATAGATCCAGGGGCGATCATAGGGGCCGGGAGCAAGATAGGAAGACATGTCCACATACATTCAGGTGTAGTGGTGGGTGAAGATGTTGAGATTGGAAGCGAGTCGGTCATCTTTCCAAATGTTGTCATCTACCATGGCTGCAAGATTGGCAGCAGGGTCAGGATTCATGCAGGTGCTATCATAGGAGCCGATGGTTTCGGATATGCAAAGGGGCCTGATGGCATGGTAAAGATTCCCCAGACAGGTATCGTGGTAGTGGAAGACGATGTCGAAATCGGAGCAAATACCACCATCGACAGGGCTGCCATTGGGGAGACAAGAATAGGCAAGGGAACAAAGATAGACAACCTTGTCATGATCGCCCATAATGTGTCTCTTGGTCAGCATTGTGTAATAGTTAGCCAGGTGGGTATATCAGGCAGCACCAGGGTGGGCAGTGGAGTGATGATGGGTGGTCAGGTCGGAGTTGTAGGGCATATAGAGATTGGTGATGGGGCAAGAATCGGTGCAAAGTCCGGAGTCCCTCAATCTATAGGGCCTGGAGAGACTGTATCTGGAATTCCGGCAATACCACATCTTAAATGGTTAAGGATGGTAAATGCACTAAAAAAACTTCCAGAGCTTGTTCGGGACGTTAGGGAGCTTAAAAACAGGATAACGAGGTTAGAGGGGCATGGGAAAGACAAATAACCATGACATATTTGAGGTCTTAAGGCTTTTGCCACACAGGTATCCCTTTCTTCTTGTTGACCGCATAGTTGAGATAGAAGAGGGAAGCTTTATCAGGGGATACAAGAACGTTACCATCAATGAGCCTTTTTTTCAGGGCCATTTCCCTGGAGAGCCAATAATGCCAGGAGTCCTTATTCTTGAGGCAATGGCCCAGATGGGTATCCTTTTTGCCAAAAAGACGGCGCCGGATGAGCTTGAAAATAAACTCTTTGTCTTTGCCGGTATGGACAGTGTCAGATTTAGAAGGCCTGTAAGACCGGGTGACAGGCTTGACATGGAGCTTAGGCTCCTTAAGAGAAAGAGGCTTGTTTGGAAAATGGAGGGGGTAGCCTCTGTAAATGGAGAAACAGCGGTAGAGGCAGTTTTGATGGCTGCAATATCCAAATAACAATATCCTTAATCACTCATCTGACTTGATTACAAACTATTTAATGGAAGAAAAGATGTCTATTAACAAAAACGATATACATACAACTGCAGTTGTGGACCCACGGTGCAGCCTTGGCCAGGGTGTTACAATAGGCCCATATACAGTGCTTGGTCCTCATGTTTCAGTTGGGGACAACTGTTGGATAGGCCCCCATGTTGTAATAGATGGAAAGACCTCCATAGGTGAAGGATGCCAGATATTTCAGTTCTCGTCCATAGGTGCAGCACCGCAGGACATCACCTACAAAGGGGAGCTGACTGCTGTAGAGATTGGTCCCAAAACCATCATAAGGGAAAGTGTTACCATCCACAGGGGAACTTCAAAGGGCGGCGGTCTCACAAGGGTTGGAAGCCAATGCATGATAATGGCCTATTGCCATATTGCCCATGATTGTCACATAGGTGACAGGGTCATCATGGCCAATGTTGCCACCCTTGGAGGACATGTGGAGATAGGTGATCATGCGGTAATAGGAGGACTGTCTGCCATACATCAGTTTTGTCGTATAGGCTCCTATGCCTTTTTGGGCGGGATGTCTGGAGCAAACAAGGACATTCCTCCCTTTGTTAAGTATCAGGGTCAGCGTTCAAACCTCCATGGTATCAACGTACTTGGCCTAAAACGCGCAGGTTTTTCAAGGCAGACCATAGAAGAGCTCAGGGAGGCCTACCGCATAATATTCAAAAAGGCAGAAACCATAACGGAAGGCCTTGATATGGCAGATGCCCAGTTTCCAAACTCTCCCGAGGTGAAGGAGTTCACCGATTTTATCAGGAATTCCAAAAGAGGGGTGCCCTCTGGCCAATGGAACGAGGATTGACAAAAAGGGCCATAGGTATTGTTTCAGGAGGTGGACAGTTTCCCATCCTTTGCGCCAAGGCGGCGGCAAGCAAAGGCCTTGAGGTTTATGCCGTGTGCCACAGGGGAGAGACTGCCCCTGAGCTTGAAAATTATATTACTAAGGGCAAATGGGTCCATCTCGGGCAGCTCGGGAAACTAATTGATTTTTTCAAGAAAAATTGCATAGATACTGTTTTTTTTGCCGGCACCATAAAAAAGACCAGACTTTTTAAAGACGTAAGGCCAGATCTTAGGGCCCTTTCTCTGTGGAAGAAGATGAAGGGCCACTTGGATGATTCAATCCTTCGAATGGTTGCCTCAGAACTTGAATCAGAAGGCATTAGGGTTGTCTCCCCCACTATTTTTCTGGACCATCTGCTGGTTCCAAAAGGGGTCTTGACAAAGAAAAAGCCGTCAGAGGAACAAGAGGCAGACATTTTATTCGGTTTTGACATAGCAAAGCGCATAGGGGATCTGGACATAGGTCAGTGTGTTGTAGTAAAGGACAAAGTGGTTCTTGCAGTTGAGGCAATAGAGGGCACTGACGAGACCATACTTAGAGGTGGCAGATTGGCAAGAGGCGGTGCTGTTGTGGTGAAGGTATGCAAGCCTGGCCAAGATACCAGGTTTGATCTGCCATCCATTGGACGTACGACCATAGAGACCATGAAAGAGGCAAAGGCCCAGGTGTTGGCTGTTGAGGCAGGTTTGTCCCTGTTTTTTGACAAGGAGGAAAGCCTTGCCCTGGCTGACAAGTTGGGCATAAGTGTAGTTGGGATATAACCGTCATGAAGGTAGCAGTAATCGGTGCTGGTTATTTGGGCAGGTTTCATGCCCTAAAATATGCGGCAATGGAGGATGTGGATCTTGTTGGTGTTGTGGACATCGATGAGGACAGGGCAAGGAGTGTTGCCTCAGAAGCAAACACCAAGGCCTATACCAGTTTCAGGGACGTCATAGGCAAAATAGATGCCGCCTCTGTTGTGGTGCCAACAAGTCTTCATTACGAGGTTTCTAAGGAGCTACTTTTGGCATCTGTTCACCTCATGGTAGAAAAGCCTGTCACAACCACCGTTGAAGAGGCAGGGGAGCTTGTACGTATCTGTGATGAAAAGGGGCTTATTATGCAGGTTGGCCATCTTGAGCGGTACAATCCTGCCATTGAGACCCTGATGGACAGGGTAAGCCAGCCAGTTTTCATAGAGGCCCACAGGCTAAGCGGTTTTAAGGCCAGGGCAACCGATGTTGATGTGGTGCTCGATCTCATGATCCATGACATCGATATAGTACTTTCTCTTGTCAGGAGCGAAATCAAGGAGATACGTGCCTCTGGCGTACCAGTTCTTACTCCGAGGATAGACATAGCCAACGTCCGGCTGATATTTGAAAATGGCTGTACCGCAAACCTTACTGCAAGCCGGATATCCCTTACGGATCTAAGACGAATAAGGGTCTTTCAGCCAGGTTGCTATGTTTCGGCAGACTGCTCTGAAAAGAACAACCTCATAGTCACGGCAGACAGGAAGGCGGCAGATCCGACAAAATCCATAAGGCCAGAGTTCATACGTCACCAGGACACAGATATTTTGGACAGGGAACTTCGGGATTTTATAAAAAATGTGAGAAATGGCAAAAGGCCCATCGTGGATGGAAGGGCAGGAATGAAGGCCCTTGATCTTGCCTTAAAAATAAATCACTCCATTGACGAGGCCCTTAGTCAGGCCAAGATCAAAGATGTCTGGAAGTAAGGTCCTCATTCTTGCCGGTGAGGCATCTGGGGATCTTCATGCAGCAAGTCTCATAAAGGCATTAAGAAAGCGGAGTCCGCATCTTGATATCACCTGCGTTGGTGGTGAGAAGATGAAGGCAGCTGGCGCAACAGTTCTTGTGCCAAGCAGTCAGCTTTCAGTGGTCGGACTTTTTGAGGTCTTCCATCACGTCCGTCCAATAGCCTCGGCCTTTATCAAGGTAAGAAGATGGATGAAAAAGACGAGGCCAGATATTGTGATTCTTGTGGATTTTCCAGAGTTCAATCTCATGATGGCCTCATATGCAAAATCCTTGGGACTAAAGGTATTTTATTACATAAGTCCTCAGGTGTGGGCATGGAGAAAAAGGCGGGTCAAGAAGATAAAAAGGTGTGTGGACAAGATGGCTGTCATCTTGCCCTTCGAAGAGGAATTTTTCAAAGAATATGGCATTGATGCAACCTTTGTGGGGCACCCGCTACTTGATTCCATAACCGTTGACAAGATCCAGGATAGACCTCTTAAGGAATCAATTGGAATTGGTAGAGGCGAAAGGCTTGTTTGTCTCCTTCCTGGAAGCAGGAAAGGGGAGATCGAACGGCATTTTCCAATCATGGCAGAGGCTGCATCCATTATGGAAGACAGATTTGAAAATCTGCGCTTTTTGGTTGCCCTAAACAGTGGCACTGGTGCTGATGCAAAAAGGTTTGTAAGGAATGTGGCAAGTGGGGTAAGTGCCAATATCCATACGGTTGAGGCAAAGACCCACGAGGCCATAAAGGCATCTGATATATGTATTGCAGCATCAGGGACCGTTACCCTGGAATCTGCCATAATCGGAACACCGGTGATTGTCATGTACAAGGTAAATCCGCTTTCTTACGCCCTTGGGAAGAAACTTATCCAGGTTAAATGGGTAAGCCTTGTAAATCTTATTGCTGAAAAGGAGTTGGTTCCAGAGCTTTTACAAAATGAGGCGAGCCCAGAAAGGATTGCATCAAATACATTAGAGATTCTTAATGACCCGGTAAGGCAAAGTCAGATTCGTTCAGGCTTTGACCAGGTGGTATCAAGACTTGGAACTCCTGGTGCATCAAAAAGGGCAGCCGGATTAATAATGGAATTTATGAGCAAGGCCCCTTGAGTGATTTTTATCTGTTTTTGCTATGGATAATTTCTTTAACCTTATCAAGGATCCTGTCTGCAACTTCCTCTTTGTGTAAGAGGGGCAGCTCCTCAACGTTTTCCTCTGCATCTATCAAAAAGACCTTGTTTGTGTCATGTCCAAAACCTGCCCCAGGTTCTGTAACGTCATTTGCTACCATAAGATCAAGATTCTTATTCTTTAGTTTTTGAAATCCGTTTTGAATCACGTTTTCCGTCTCTGCGCAAAAGCCAACCAGGACCTGCCCGGGGCCTTTGCTCTTTCCAAGCTCAAAAAGGATGTCCGTGGTCTTTTTAAGTTTAAGAGAGATCTCACTGGTGGATTTCTTTATCTTTGTCTCAGAGTAAGACAAGGGGGTGTAGTCTGATACAGCAGCAGCCATTATTATGACATCCATGGCCTTTGCTTCTGAAAAGACCGCTTTGGCCATATCACTGGCTGACTCAACTTTTATGTGGGACAAAAAATCAGGGATATCTGCACAGACAGGTCCAGTGACAAGTCTTTCTCTTCCTCCCCTTATGGATGTCATTTTGGCAATAGCAGTCCCCATCTTGCCTGAGGATCTGTTGGATATGAACCGTATTGGGTCAAGATATTCCCTGGTAGGTCCAGATGTGACAAGGATGTTTAGGCCCTTTAGATCCTGCCTTGCAAGCATCTTTCTTACGAGATGAAGCACAGTTTCAAAGTCTGGCAGGCGCCCTTTTCCCTTGGCTCCGCACACCACCGTTCCCTCATCAGGTTCTGCCACCTTGATCCCTCTTGATTTGAGAGTGGCAATGTTGTCCTGGACTGCCGGATTTTCATACATTGAGGGATTCATGGCGGGGAAAAGCAGTCTGCTTCGGGTAAAGGCCAAAAATAGTGTAGTTAGAAGATCGTCTGCTATGCCGCAGGCAAGCTTACCAAGGATATTGGCCGTAGCCGGCAAAATAACGAAAATATCACCCCATGTTGCAAGCTCTATGTGGGTCATTGGGGAATTATCAAAATGTTGGCCAAACATGGAGGTAAGACACTCGTTTCCAGTAAGGGCTGAAAAGGTAACAGGGCCAACAAACCTTTTACCATTTTCCGTTAGTATGACCCTGACCCTGGCCCCAAGCTTTGTGAGATTCCTGCAGTACTCCGCTGCCTTAAAAGCAGCTATCCCCCCACTTACTCCAAGGATTATTTTTTTGCCATAAAGGGGTTTATACACGTGGCCGCCACCTGACTTGCATCCATTTTTGCCCATTGTTTTAACCCTCAAAGACAATGAGCTCTTTCATGTCTTTTCTCCTTGATTTCTGGTCCCTGCTTGCAGGGTAGCCCAAGGCCACAACTGCCATGAGCTCAAGGTCATCGCCAAGGCCAAGAAGCTTCCTTATCTCCTTGTCACTTTTTAAAATCTCGCCAAGCCATACAGCCCCAAGCCCCAGGCTGTGAGCGGCAAGAAGCATATTTTCAATGCAGGCCCCTATTGCCTGATGATCCTTAACAGGATGGTACATGGCGTTTTTATCAATGAACACGGGAAGAAGCACCTTGGCACCTTTTATGACCCTTGAATATTTGGTAAGGGGTTCAAATTTCTTCTTTAGCTCCGGATCCTTAACAATGGCAAATCTCCAAGGTTGATTGTTAAGCCCAGAGGGTGCCCACATGCCAGCCTTTATTATCTCTTTGATCTTGGCATCTTCAATGGGATCCTGAGCATACTGTCTGACACTTCTTCTACTGTATATGGCACTTAGTACTGGATTTTCCATGGCACTGCTATCCATCCTTAAAGACAGGGAATTCTTTTTGTATTAGGCTATATTGTATATCAAAAGTAGATATGCCGAAAAGAAGAAAAATTTTTCACAATCTCTTGATTATTTTTTTCACTTGGAAGTACAATGGAAAACAGTTTGATAAGCTCATCTACCCAAGTATCGACGCGAAGATGAAAGAGGGTTTCGACAAGATGAATCGTCATTTTCTTTCTGCACGTAACTGGTCCCGACTTTTATTGTTTCTCATGTTGACTAGTGTCTTTTTTTCAATGGATGCCCAGGCAAAAGAGGGTGGAAGGCTTGAAGGGCTTCTTTCCATGGAGCTTGAGGATCTTATGAATGTGGAGGTTACCTCGGCCTTTAAGAAACCTCAAAGCTTCAA
>JALSQG010000084.1 GCA_026985565.1 Deltaproteobacteria bacterium | reverse complement strand
ATACCATAAGCGTGCCAGTGACCCAGGTGGTGGTATATGGCTGGTATGACAACGAGCTTGGCAGCTACACGAATATGTTAGGGGAGCGGACCACCTCCATAGCTGACTCCATGCTTTAGCTTCAACCGCTAAGGGAGGCGCAAATGATTAGATTCATAGACGAGCTGGAACTTGATGGGAAAAGGGTGTTTCTAAGGGTGGACTTCAATGTCCCTCTTGATGATAAGCTCGAGATTACAGATGACAACAGGATAAGGGCAGCCCTTCCCACCATAAGATATGCAGTGGAAAATGGTGCACGTCTTATTGTGGCATCCCATCTTGGAAGACCAAAGGGCAAAAAGGTGCCAGAGTTTAGCCTTGCACCAGTTGCTGAAAGGCTTGCTCTGCTTCTTGATCAGGATGTCACCATGGCCCCTGACTGTATCGGTCATGAGGTTGAAAAGATGGCCAAAGACCTTGGCAGTGGCCAGGTTATGATGCTTGAGAATCTGCGCTTTTACAAGGGGGAGACGGAAAACGATCCGGATTTTGCCTCTGCCCTTTCCTCCCTTTGTGAAGTTTATGTAAATGACGCCTTTGCCGTATCCCATCGGGCCCACGCATCAGTTGTTGGCGTTCCAGAAAGGGTAAGTATTTGTGGTGCAGGTTTTTTGATGAAAAACGAGATAACCTATTTCGAAAGGGCAATGAAAGATCCTGCCCGACCATTTCTTGCAATTCTTGGTGGGGCAAAGGTATCGAGCAAGCTTGGCGCCATTAAAAACATAATGTCAAAGGTGGATAGCCTCATTATTGGAGGCGCAATGGCCAATACCTTTCTTCTTGCCAAAGGATACCATGTGGGAAAGTCCAAGGTTGAGCAAGATCTTGTTCCTACTGCAAAGGAGATAATGGCAAAGGCGCAAGAGGCAGGAATTACCTTTTTGCTGCCAACGGACGTGGTTGTGGCAAGGGATCTTGCCCCAGATGTCCCTTTTAAACAGGTTGGGGTGGATGAGGTCCCTGGTGACATGATGATCCTTGATATCGGTCCACAGACAGTAAGCAGATACACGGACGAGATCAAAAGGGCACAGACTATCGTATGGAATGGGCCAGTAGGAGCTTTTGAGATAGAGCCTTTTGACCGGGGGACCGTGGAAATAGCAAAGGCCATTGGTTCTTCACCTGCCCTTTCCATAATCGGTGGAGGCGATACTGGTGCTGCAGTAAAGAAGGCTGGTGAAAGCGAAAATGTCTCTTATATATCCACTGGTGGTGGCGCCTTCTTGACACTACTTGAAGGCAAAGAGCTTCCCGGATTCAGGGCCCTTAAGCAATGCGGCGGTGTCTAAGGAGGAACCGATGGGACAAGACAAAAGAAGACCGCTTCTGGCTGCCAACTGGAAGATGCACAAGACCGTTTCTGAAATGGAGGAGTTTTTGTCATCGTTTCTAAAGATGGTTTCTGGAATTGATGACAGAGACATCTTTATTGCTCCAAGTTTCGTTTGTCTTCATGACATGGTCAAACTCCTTAAAGGAACGCAGGTTGAGCCTGCTGCACAAAACATGTTTTACAAGGAAGAAGGTGCCTTTACAGGAGAAGTATCACCAAAAATGCTGACGAGTATTGGCGTTTCTTTGGTCATATTAGGCCATTCTGAAAGAAGGCACATCTTTCACGAAGACGATGAGCTGATAGGTAAGAAAATGGAGTCTGCCATCTCCCATGGGATGAGGCCTGTGTTTTGTGTTGGCGAGACATTGGAAGAAAGGGAAAAGGGGCTGACATCCACAGTGCTTAAAAATCAGCTAAGCCGTGGCCTACAGGGTATTAAAGAAAGTGATACCGGCAGGGTTATCGTAGCCTATGAGCCAGTTTGGGCCATAGGAACTGGTAAAACCGCTACACTTGAGCAGATTCAGGAGGCCCATGCACTTCTTCGTTCTGAAATTGGGAAACTGGCCGGAGAAGATATTGCACAAAAGGTGAGAATATTGTATGGTGGCTCGGTCAAACCGGGAAACATCAAGGATATAATGGGGCTTGATGATGTAGATGGCGCTTTGGTAGGTGGAGCCTCCCTGGAACCAGAAAGCTTTGCTCAGATAGTCCGGTTTGAAGAAAATTGAAGCAGACTTAAGGAATATATATGCAGCCGATACTGATTGCCATTCATGTGATAACCTGCATCATACTTGTGATAACAGTGCTTCTTCAACAGGGAAAAGGTGCAGAGGTAGGAGCCGTTTTTGGATCCAGTGAGGCCATATTTGGTGCAGCCGGGCCTGCTACGCTACTTAGCAAGATTACTACTGCTTGCGCCATAGTCTTTATGTTGACATCCTTGTCGCTGACTTATCTTTCCATTCAAAATCGGGGTGAGTCAGTAATGAGAAACGTTCAACAGGTACCTGTGGCTCCCCCTGAGCTTCCAAGCAAAGTACTGCCGCCTACTCCTGGCCAAGGAAAGAGCGGCTCCGGGAATATGCCCTCTGGTACAGCAGAAAAAATGAATGCCCAATCAGCCAAGAGTGTGGGAGAGGCATCCAAGATGCAGGCCCCAAAAGGGATTAAGCCTGCAGCCCAAAACCCTAATGTACCGGCCGCGGCTGGGAAAACAGAAAGTGGTAAACAGTGATTTTTTTGTGCCGAAGTGGTGGAATTGGTAGACACGCTATCTTGAGGGGGTAGTGGGCAACCGCCCGTGGGGGTTCGAATCCCCCCTTCGGCACCATTTCCCGTGGTGATATCCCAGGGGTGTAACGAATTATTCCCCTTGACATTTTTTCGGATTGGTAATATAAATTCCATGAAATTTTCTGAGCGGAGATTCATTACAAACATCAATGAATGAACATTCATTTAAAATTCACGGGTAGTAGGCAAAATTAAAAAATTATTAAGAAAGGAGAATTAGGGAAATGGCTTTAGTTAATCCACATGGTTCACAGAAGAAGCTCATGCCTCTTCTATTGAAAGGCGCTGAACGGGATGATGAGATCGGTCGCGCTAAGGCAATGAAGAAAATTAATATCTCATCGCGAGAGTCTGGCGACATCCTTATGCTTGGCATGGGCGCCTTTACGCCGCTAAATGGGTTTATGTGTAAGGACGACTACGATGGTTGCGTTGAGGAGATGAAGCTCCGCAAGGTCGATCCTGGTACCATGTGGCCTCTGCCTGTGACACTCGCAGTGGATGAAGACGTCAGGAAAGAGATCAATGAAGGCGACGAAGTTGCCCTTCATGACAGTGAAACCGGCGAGCTTATGGCCACAATGAA
>JALSQG010000083.1 GCA_026985565.1 Deltaproteobacteria bacterium | reverse complement strand
ACAGATCCTTGCATCCGTATTTCTCAGCATTGGGGCAGGTTACAGTCTTGTCCTCATTGGCAAGTGGGCTTTGATATTGCTCCCAGTCTTGCATGAAGATGCTTCTTCTAAGAGGGTCCATCTGACTAACACCGTTTTGGCTTTTAGGAGCAGGAAAAACAAAGTCATATGCTACCCTCACAGGTTCCGTAACCGTTTTCAAGAATACCGAACCCTCACTTGAAACCTCTTCTATAAACTTTTGCACCTGCCTGGAATGCTGTCTCAAAAGACCGTAACGGATGTCATAATAGTTCTGCTTGACCGTCTCTACTGCCTTTCCTATGCGCTTTGCCAAGGGCCGCTTGATGATTTCAAACCCCTTGCCCATCTGCCTGTATTTGCGGGAACGTAGCTCAAGCAGCCTTTTTTTCTCAGAATCGGTTAGGGACCAGCTTACATGTAGATCAAACTCGTCCTTTGCTTTCTCTTTTTCACCTTTTCTGCCCTGGCGCTTGAGGGCATAGGAACGAAAGGTGCGAAAACTCTTTGTCTGAAGGACGACCTCGTCTGTTGCCCGAACCATTTCGTACCGCAAGCGTTTGAAAAATGCAAAATCACCCCGTCTTGCCCCAAGGGGTGGCTCTTCTATGATCCTGTCTATGGTTCCCAACCTGAGATTGTCCTGTGCTGTCATCTTAAGCTGCGCCGCACAGTGCTCCACAAGCTCCCTTGGTACCCTGCCCCCCTCCTTTATGCGGCCTTCTATGGCGGCAGCACCTTCAGGAGATATGACAGAATAATAACCCCTTGAGCCCATAAGACGTATGTCTGCAAGGCCTATTGCCTCAGCCCCTCCTGAGCCCCCCTCTGAGATAAAGGCTACTATTGGAACCTTGAGTTTTGCCATCTGGAACAGGTTCCTTGCAATCTGTTGGGCAGCACCTGGATAATCCTCAATGGGATAGGCACCGGGAGTGAAGATATAACTGTGGATGGGGATCCCCTCTGTCTCTGCTACCTTCATGTATCTGAGGGCCTTTTCGTTTCCCCAGGGCTTTGCACATCCTCCGTTCCTGAATTCCTCTCCATAGCCCTTTTCATGGCCTATAACCATTACCTGGTGATAGTAGAGCTTGTTTTTGACCCTTCTTGTGACCGTGGCCCTGGCAACCACCACTGCAGGATCTATATTGCACTCACCTTCTCCGCCGATCTCAGTGTAGGAATCGTAACAGTTTTCAAGTATATCCTGGAGAGTGAAACGCTGAGGACTCCTGACAATGTTCACTATCTCTATGGGAGAAAGATCCCCGGCAACCTGCTCTTCAAGGAATTCAAGGCGTCTTTGAATGTGATCGAGCTCCACAAAGAGTTCGTCTTCCTTTAAATCGAACATCTTGTCTCGTAGAACCTGAACACGCTCAAGCAGGTCCCTGAGACTGCCCCATTCGATTCCGCCTTTTATGTCAGCAAGGTATTTTATTCTATCGGCAAGCTCTATCATGTACTTGCCGCTGTCTGTCACCATTTTTTGATCCATGTACTCTTGTTGATCTTTCCAAGTTGACTATATGATTTTACCTATAAAAATCTCAAGACCTCATCCACCTTTTCTCTCAGATAGGCAAGATTGGTCACTATTGGCTGGCCGAGGCTATCATGACCCTGAATATGGGTTCGTGTAAGAAAGTCCTTGGCCCGGATCTTTGCCTCTTCCGTGTCCTCTCCCCAGACGATTGCCAGGGCCAGATTCGGATCATATTCAGTAGGAATCTCATAGGGCTCATCCTGGGGAACGTGGGTATAGACCCTAAGCCACGGCTCCTGTGGAAACTCGAATCTGGTTATTGTACCACACCAGGGTGCAAAACCCCTCTTGACGTCTTCGGCCACTATTCTAAGCTCAATGCTTGTTCCTTCAAAGGATATATGCTTCTGGCTGTATCTGAGTTTTTCTCCAAGGGCCGTTCTTATTTGCTCTTTTATCAGATTGACTGGTGGTTTCTGCTTTGAGATCCTGGAAATACATGCAGAAATCTCATTCTCCACCTGGATACGCGTGTTTACCTCGAGAAGATAGGGGCTGCCGTCTCTTGTAACGATCCATTCCCAGGTACCCACATTGTCATATTTTACCTCTTTGGCAAGGCGAACCGAGTAATCAACTATTTCATTAAGTACCTTTGCTGCATCAAAGGGGTAGGCCACATGCTCCGGATCAAACCCCGGGGCCACCTCCACCCGCTTTTGTCTGCCAGTGCTTTGTATGGTGCAATTTCTCGTGCCAAAGTGGACCACCTCTCCATGTCTGCTGCAAAGAAGCTGGACCTCCAGGTGATGATAGTCCTTCATGCACTGCTCTATTAGAACGCCCTCGTCACCAAACTGCCTTTTGGCATAATTCTGGATACGCCGGTATATCTGCCTGAAAACGTCGAGATGTGTGACTTCCTCAATGCCCATCCCCCCGCCTCCAGCAGAGGCCTTTACCAGAATAGATGGTCTTCTAATGCCTGCCTCTCTCTGATTCTGAAACAGTTCCTCTGCCAGGGCCTCTGCCTCTATTTCGCTGTATATTGGCTCATCAGAGCCTGGAATGACAGGAATCTTAAGAGACTTAGCTATACGCTTAGTATTTATTTTGCTGCCAAGATCCCTGATTACCTCCCAACGAGGCCCTATGAAGGTGATAGGCCTGTTTCTGCCTGTAGCACGTCTTGCAAAACGAAAATCCTCTGAAAAAAAGCCATAACCAGGGTGAACGGCAGTGGCACCGCAGTGGTCAGCAACAGAGAATATCTCATTAGGATCCCTGTAGTTGCATATCTTAAAGGCCGCATCCTTCCCTTTTTCAACCACTGCCGCCTTCACATGTCCTGAATGCTTGTCCTCTTCCGTATAGACGACTACATAGTCAAGGCCCAGTTGCCTGCACGCCTTCATGATACGGATAGCTATCTCGCCTCTGTTGGCTATTATGATCTTGTCTCTTTTCACAATATATTTTTCAAAAAATAGTGGCAGTTTTTTTAGGGCTAATGTATATTTGCTGACTTGCCTGCATTTTGCCATGCATAAGTGCAGACCGCATGGGATTTTACCTGATAATACCAAAAAGACAAACCCGATTTTCTATATTTTGATTATCAGGTAAAACCTTGTACTGTGCCCTGGCTTTGGCACCAGAATATTAAAAAGGAGGGCATGAAGATGGCTAAAATCGAGTATGGCTTTGGTCAACACCTGATGCTGGACGGTTATGGATGCGATCGTGAAAAGCTCATGGATCTAAACGGCATTTATGATTTTTTGAGCCGATATCCTGATGAAATAAACATGACCAAGATAATGCCCCCTTATGTATTTAAATATTCTGGCAAGGTACCTGAAGACTGGGGCATTTCCGGCTTTGTGCTTATTGCAGAAAGCCACATAAGCATTCACACCTTTCCTGATAAGCTATATCTGAGCCTTGATATCTTCTCCTGCAAACAGTTCGATGCAGATTTTGCCATAAAGCACATAAAAGATATCTTCTCCATCGAAAAGATGGAGATAAAACTCCTAAGCCGTGGCCAGGAATTCCCCAAAGTAATAAGAAGCGTCCAGGAATTTATCAAGGACGAAAGAAACCAGATGACAGTTTAAACCCAAAATGGGCTGTCAGTTTCTGGGCACAAGCCACAAAGTAGGGCTCGATGGTGCCCGTTTCGTAATAAGCCCTTTGCCCTATGACGCTACGGCAAGTTACGGTACTGGGGCACGGTTTGCCCCAATGCGCATAATTGAGGCCTCCCTTCAACTTGAACTCTTTGATGAGGAGCTTGAAGAAAGCCCTTTTGAGGCAGGCATTCACACCCTGCCCATTCCTGAGATGCCAGTAGAGCCCAATAAGGCCAAGGAGATCTGCTTTGATATCACAAAGGGGTTGATAGAAAAAGGGAAGGTACCGGTGTCCATCGGTGGTGACCACTCTGTTACCATTGGCATAGTAGAGGCAATCTCTTCGTCCATTCAGGATTTCACCCTGCTTCAATTGGATGCCCACACGGACATGCGGACAGAATATCAGGGCACGGGGTTTAGCCATGCCTGTGTTGCAAGACAGGCCCTTAACCACTGTTGTGTCGTACAGGCTGGCATACGTTCTTCATCCAAAAAGGAATGGGACTTTTTGAAGGCTGAAGGGCGCTTACCAGTTACTGCATCTTTCATAAACAAAGATCTGACCGGGGCCACCAAACAAATCATCGAGGGCATAAAAGGCCCAAAGGTTTATATCACCATTGATGTGGACTGTCTGGATCCATCAGTAATGCCTGCAACGGGCACCCCGGAACCAGGAGGCCTTGATTGGTTCCAGCTAACTTACATACTAAGAGAAGTGGCAAACCGGTTTGAAATAATTGGATTTGACGTGGTAGAACTTGCCCCCATTCCTGGCATACATTTTCCTGACTATCTTTGCGCACGCCTCATTTACAAGATGATAGGCTACATCTTCTTTAAAAAGGGTTGATACGTGGACGTGGCATAAATATTTTTACATTATCATGGTAAGATATTACAAACTAATATTTATACTTTTCCCTGCCATTTTCTTTTTGGCCGGATGCCAGCAGGAGCCCAGGATGGAAAAGGGTAATAAGGTCTCCCTTGTAATTGATAGCAGAAAGGACTGCTGAAAGGCAGTTGTCGGCGTAGGGCTGCGCTTTAGAGACCCCGATGTACCTGCAGGTGACAGGGTAGAGATATTCATAATGCCTCAGACACTTCCTAAGATAAAGAAGCTTCTGTCCATAGTGGGCGGCCATATCGTTCTTCAAGAGACCGAAGACGGCTATATTCACATGATACTGGAAAAGGATACTTCTAAAAAGGAACAGGGAAACTTGTCCGAATCGAGCGGTGTCAAGAAAACTTTGTAGACTTGCCATTTAATTCATCTCACAGACATGGGATCAAAACCCCTTTTCATAGGAAACATCCGCCTTCATAAAAGGGTGTTCCTTGCACCCCTTGCAGGAATAACAGATTTTCCCTTTCGCCAAACTGCAAGGATGTTTGGGGCAGAACTTACATTCACAGAGATGATCTCTGCAAATGGGATAGTCTTTGGCAATCAAAAGACCTTGGCAATGCTTAAGACGGTTTGGAAAGAGAAACCCTTGGCTGTACAAATCTTTGGTTCAGACCCTGAGTTGATGGCAGAGGCAGCTGTTGTTTGCAAGGATTTTGGTGCATCCATCATAGACATAAACATGGGATGTCCACAAAAAAAGATTGTAAAAACAGGGGCTGGGGCAGCATTAATGAAAAGAACCAAAATAGCAACAGCCATTGTCAAAAAAGTGGTTAAGAAGGTCTCTGTACCAGTGTCGTGCAAGATACGCCTCGGATGGGACCATAATACCATTAATGTTGTGGAATTTTCAAAACGGATGGAAGATGCAGGGGCATCCATGATAACCATCCACGGTCGAACAAGGGCCCAGATGTTCTCTGGAAGTGCAAGATGGGACATGATCCAAAAGGTGAAGGCCTCTTTATCCATCCCTGTAATCGCAAACGGTGATATATCCTCTGTCAAGGAGGCCAGAAGGTGCCTTCAAATTTCCGGGGCAGATGGAGTAATGATAGGACGCGCCGCAATTGGTAAACCTTGGCTTATAGATATGGTCTCAAAAGGGCTTGAAATGGAAGACAACAAAACGGATCTTGAAATTCCCCCTTTGCATCGAGTAGTTACATATCATCTGGACAAAATTCAAGAATTTTACAATGAAAAAATCCAAGTCCAGACGGCAAGAAAACACCTGGCATGGTACTCAAAAGGTATGAAAAATAGCAGTGCCTTTAGAAATCAGATTTTCAGGACAGATGATATTGATACCTTAAAAGCCCTTGCAAAAGATTTTTTCACCCCTGAAAATGAAGAGAGGAATATCGCTAAACAAGCTAAGAAGTAGTCTCGTGTGTTTAACCTTCTGGCCAAAGTTTTGATGGCTCAAAACCAAAATGCTCCTTGAGTTTCTCCCTCTTTTCCCTATCCGACAGCTCCATTTCTATCTCTTCTATCTCGTCTTTTTCATCTTGAGCGCCTTCTAAAGGCTCCCCTTCAAGTAGTTCCTCTTTTTCCCCTTGCTCAGGCACTTGCTTTTTTCCAGATGTTTCGGGCTCCTCTTCCTGGATTGCCCTTACTTCCTGTGCTGTAATCTTCAAGGTCTCGTCCACGTCTTCTGGAGGAAGGGCCATCTCCTCATCAAGTATCCGAATGAATCCCTCAAAAGAAGAGCGCATCTTGTGCACGCTTTCACGCTGGATCATACGAAGCCGCCTTATCCTATCCTCAAGTTCAATGGCCTCTTTATGGGCATCCTGGATAATTCTATCGGCATCCAGTTTGGCACGCTCTATGATGAGCTCTGCCTTTTTTCTCGCATCCGTCTTCATGTCCTCTGCTGCCCTGTGTGCAGCAGTAAGGGCTCTTCTGAATTCTTCTTCCTGTTTTTTAAGCATTGCTATCTGCCTCTTATAGGCCATAATCCTGTCCTTTAGTTCATTTCTTTCCTTGATAACCGAGGCCAGGTAGTTGGCGGTCTCTTCAAGAAAGGCCACCACCTCATCCTTGTCATAACCTCTAAACCTTACGGAAAACTCCTTTTCTATGATCTCATTTGGTGTTATGGACATGGCCTACTCCTTTAAAACCTTAGGTAAGTCTTGCTGCAAGCTCATAAAGGCTTGGCACCAAAAAACTGTCTAAAAATATTATCGCCAATATTATTACCATCGGCGTTAGATCTATACCGCCAAAATAGAGAGGCAAATACCTTCTCACCCGGTTCATGACAGGGTCTGTTACATTATACAGAAAACGTACTATGGGATTATAGGGATCAGGATTTACCCACGATATGAGTGCCCTTATTATGAATACCCACATATACAGGTTTAGAAGTATGTGTATCACAGTGGCAAGCGATCTTATGAAGTTACCAAGTATGAACATATCGTCATCTCCTTAAAAATGCTCATTTTCCAAAGGGACAGATGGGATAATTACACTTTTTGCAAGAAAGACAAAGCCCACCGTGGCCCATCTCCGCAATTTCCTTCCTGCCTATAATCTGTCCTGCAAGGATTCGCGGCAAAACAAGATCAAGCACAGTAATCTTAAAATACATGCCGCAGGCAGGAATTCCCAAAACAGGCACACTGTTTATATAGCTTACTAAAAACATTGCACCTGGCAACACCGGTGTTCCATAGGTTATACCCTTTGCCCCGGCCAATGCTATGCCCTTTCTCGTAACATCATCAGGGTCTACCGACATCCCCCCTGTGCATATAACGAGTTGGGCCCCCTTAGAAACAGACTCCCTAATGGCATGAGAGATCATGGGTGCATCATCTGGGACCTTTGTGAAAAAGACAGTCTCCACGCCAAAGGCATCCAATTTCTTTTTCATGGCAGGGCCAAAGGCATCCTTGATCCTTCCCTCGTAAACCTCTCTTCCTGTAACCACTATTCCAGCACGTGTGATCTGCCAAGGAAGCACCTTCAAAAGGCCGTTTGCAGCAACAAGCAACTCGGTTGCCTGATCAAGGGTCTTTCGCTTTATTACAAGGGGGATGGCCCTTCCTGCAGCAACAATGTCCCATTTTCTTACCACACTGTCTGTATGCCTGGTGGAGATCATGACATCGCCAAGGAGATTTATCTCATAAAGGATTTTTTTATCCACCTTGAAAAGTCCGTCCCTTACGGCCCTAAATGTTACCTTTCCTTCCGTGACCTTAAGATCCGTCTCGACCCCACTTCCGCAGGCGAGCCGCCCAAGGGTAACTCCTGCCTCATTCTCATGCACGTCTTCTGGGCCAAGCTCAAGGCAATAGATGTTGAACTTGCCAAGATCTTTTAGCCTTGGTACGTCTTCTTCTCTTATCACATGACCCTTTTTGAAGGCAGGACCCTTTTTCTTTCCAGGCACGATTTCTGTTATGTCGTGAGGAAGGACCATCCCAACTGCCTCGTCCACTGGCACAAGCCTTTTTACTCCAGGTATGTCTTGGTCCAAAACTCGTTGATCAGTCATTTGACTCCCTCATCATTACAAGACCTTGTAGTACGATCCATTGGCACAGGCCCTGCACATGATCTTCCCGTCTTTTTCAACGTCACGAAAGTCCTGTACCCAGTCACCACACACCTGACACTGAACCCTTCTGCCAGGTCTGCCAGGCATATCGGCCTCTGGCAGATCCACTTTTACCTTTTGCACCTTAAATAGCTCTTCATCCTGCATGACCTTGTAGGCCTCGATTTGTGCCTTGTACTTGTTTTCTATGTCAGGAAACAGCCTTGCTGCCGCGTCCCTTGCCTCTTCCAGTGCAGTTATCCGCACTGCCTCACCAGTTGAAAGATCCAGGAAGGTGGCTGCCATTACCCCGTAATCCATCCATTTTAGACTCCTTTTTCCAAGGCTACATCCAGTAACAGACTGTATGGCATCTGTTGCGCATCTGTCTATTTCCACGAAAACCATGAGCCGCTTCCTGTCTTTCCCCTTGGGATCCTCTATGCCAAGCAGATGAAGGCCATACATTGCAAGACGCACCCCAAGGACCTGCCCTGGGCAAAGATGGCCATGGATGGCGACAGACTCTTTCAATAACTCATCAAATGTTTTATTAGTCATGGTTGTTGATTCTCCTTACTGAGAGGTGACCCTTGAAAGACATGAAGTTTGACACTCCTGAGTTCTGGGAAGGACTTTCAAAGACCAAATGTGACGACTCCATAAACCAAAAATGCCTTAAGCCTGAAACATGGGACAAGGCGGCTGCTACCTATGATGACCTGGAAAAGTGCAAAGATTATCAAGCCCAGGTAACTGAAATCATCAACATCTTGCAACAAAAAGGCGCCTTAGACAAGGAAAATATTGTCTTGGACGTAGCCTGCGGAACAGGCACATATTCTGTCCGCATGGCCCCTTTTTGCAAAAGAGTCACCTGTGTTGACATCTCATCTGGCATGCTAAAAAAACTTGAAGAAAAACGTAGCCGTTTCGGCCTTTCAAACATAGAGATAATCAGGCAGGACTGGAATGATTTTGAGCCAGAAGGAACGTTTGACCTTGTCTTCTGCTCCATGACGCCCCTTTTAAGAGACATGAAAAACGTAAAAAAGATGGTGTCCATTTCAAGAAGATTTCTTGCCATAGTGACTTGGGCTGGCCTTCGCACCAACCAGCTGCTTCAGAAACTATCCAGGGAGATATTTGGAAAGGAGGTCTTTCAAAAGGGCCACGATATCACCATCCCCTTCAACTACCTTTACACCCTTGGCCTTGCGCCGAATCTAACCTTCTTTACTGGCTGCTGGGAGCGTGTAAGACCTGCCAAAAAACAGGCAGAGAACCTCATATGGCGCCTTGAGATGAAAAGGCCTCTTTCCCAAAAGGAAAAAGAGCTTGTGATAAAGAGGATAGAAGGGCTTTGTGATAAAAAAGGCATGGTACGCGCAGTAACGGCAGTTCGCACCTGTTTCATGCTCATAGACAAGAAACAGGCCAAGGAGGCCATAAGGTGTGACTGAAGGTGGATGGTCACATCATCTGGATTCTGTCCAAACAAAGCTTCCCTTTCTGATATTTGACAAAAAAAGCTCGGGCATAGAATAGATAAGGCCCCAAAAACCCTGAAAGAATCTTGCGCCCCTATCAAATGGGGCTGTGGCAAGACCAAGGGCCATATTAGTGGCACCGTAAAGGCCATTTATTAGGCCATAAACAGGCCGAACAAACAAAACGTCATCTGTAAAAAGAATAAAGGCGGTATCTGAAGGATGGGGTCTGTAAAGCCTTGAGCTTATGGTATTAAATTCTCGAAGATAGACCAAAAGCGGATATTCACACTCATACAGTTTTTTTAATTGCCTGCTTCGATAGCCTGGATAGAAAACCGTCTTTGAGACATCCATTGAGGTGCGCCAGCTATGAAAATAAATAAAAGGCACTGGGACAGCATGTGGAAACATGAGGCCTGTTTCAGCCCTGCAATCATTCAGGGCGTCCACAAGGCGAGTGACACAGTTTCTTGTAAGAAGGTTATAGTAGTAAAGCCTTTTCATCTCTTTTTTATAATGTTTGCAGGCCATTTTTGCCGCTTTTACCATCTTGTCTTTATCTGATACGTCAATCGACCAGGGTATCTGGACAGTTCTACCTCTTCTTGGAATGGATTGATGATCCATGATCCGAATGGCACATCTTTTTTCAAGGCCGTTTTTAAGCTCAAAAAATCTCGATCCAAGATTTTCAAGCACGCTGTATCGAACCTCATCCAGGTTAGATTCTAAGACAGCTGCCCTCTGTGCATCTATTACATCCTTACCAAGCCTTTCAAGTAGAAGCCTTAGCCCATCAAGATCGTTTTCATAATGCTTGAATGAAACAGCCGGGCTATCTTTGTCAAAAACATCAAGTACCAAAAGACGATTTGAAGAAAGGCTCTTTTTTATGGCCTGATACCTTGCCATCTCCACAAGTAGCGCAAGGCCCCGATCTGGCCTTTTTGATTCAAGAAGTCTGAGGACTGAGCGTTCTATCCTTTTTGAAAGCCTCTTAAGAAGAGGTTCAAAACCTGGCACAAGTGGGGCCACATCGTGCAAAAGATCTAAACGGATGGGAATAGCCCCCTTTAGGACTGATAGCCCCATGTACATGGCCAGAAGCTCCGACTCCCTTTCCGAGACGGAAGAAACGGGCCTGGCAAGTCTTTTGTCCGAAGGGCTATCAGGGCGTATGCCTTCAAAGACCTTCAATCCTTGGGCCTCCTCTGCAACCTTCTGCATCTGTCTTCTGATAAAGTCCTTTCCTAAGGTGGCAGAAACCCGGTGTCTAAGTAAGGCCATTTCCTTGCAACTTCTATCCGTGTCTTCAAAAAGTCCAAGGGCCTCAATAAAAATATTTGGGGCCTTTTTCTCTAAAAGGCCCTTTAAGAAGGATACGTCGTCTTCAAGCCGTCTAAGATTATCAAAATTTTGCTGCTGGACCATCAAGAGCCTTAAAAAATGCCCTTCAAGCCGCTCAAGCTTATCCTTTCCAATCCTCGTCCTTGCAAAATAAAGGGGCCTGTTTTCTATGTCATTATAGATGTGAAGAAACTTAGGCCATGGCGTTCTTTCAAGCCTGAAGAAGCCGTCCTCATGCTGCTGGAAATGAAAAACCTGGGGACCAACCCTGACGGCAAGATGGCCACCGCTTGCTCCGCCCGTATTTGCCTCAACATAGATGAGTCCAAAGGATGGATCTTCATTGGCCAGGGCAACTTGCCAAAGGCCCAAAGCACAAAAAAGAAAAAAGATCAGAAAGACGACCCTTTTCATAAAGGGATTTTCTTTAAAAAGGGACTTATGATGCCCCCACTATATAATATTGGCCTTAAAAAGGCTCGGGCGAACGAAAGATTAACTTTAATAGCCTTTTTTTATTAGCCCAAGCCTCTTGGCATCACCTGCAACAAGAGGCTTAAGATATGGCAATGTATCTATCTCATCCTTTGAAAGCCCAGCCTTCTTGAGCCCTTTTCCAATGGCAGTGTAAGTGAAGTCATAGGATTCCCAGTCTGTAATGGCATGCCTTTTTGCTATGCTGCCAATCCCCCTCATAAACTCTTCGGGGCCTATATCAGAGCGACCTATTGCCGCCACATAGGTCTCCACATCCTTTACATAGGCCTTTTTTGTCTCATCTGAAACCTCTGGCCCTGAAGACGAGGTGCTTGAGCGCGATATGGAACGGGAAGAATCAGAGCTTGAAGAGACAGAATGAGATATGGAACAACCAGACAAAAGTGCTGCTGAAAGAAACAAGGTCATGAAATAACGTGCCCTTAAACTAAAAAACATCTTACCTCCTTTTCGCATAGACAACCCTTTAACCCCTTTGGTCTATATCTTTATCTTACCTGTGTGTTGCAGATAACTTATGGTCTGACTTGGTGTCAACTTCACTGAAGAAGGCCCTGTTCTTACATAGAACTCTTCGTTCTTGCCAATCCTAAGAAAAACAGGCTTTGTTGAAGGCTCAACCTCCAGCATCACAACCTGTTTATCATCCAAATCAACCAGGGTTATGTTTATAAAATTGGAGAACTCTGCTCCAATGTGCTGATTAATAAGGTTTTTGATGTGCAAAAGACATCTGTCACTACTTTCAAAGCCGTCTTGCCCAACCCCCAAAATACGGCCTGTATCATCAACACCAAGAAGGACAACGCCGCCGTCTGAGTTCAAAAAGGCCACCACTGCCTTTAGCCATGCAAGCTCTATCTCTTTGCCGGCCTTTCCGTTTTTAAGGTTTGTACGTACAGTGGACTTAAACTCGATGGCTTCACCCTCACCTTCCTTGATGTAATCGTGAAGTCGCATCAAGGGGTCTTCTACCACGTGATCCTTCCTATATAGCCCACCAAACTTCCAGAAAAGTGCAACAAGCAAAAGGCCACCAACAACTGCAACCAACACATCCTTTGCATCAAAGCGAAAAAAAGTCTTTTTCAGATCGGATACGATCAGATTTTCAGGAACAATGAAACCAAACCAAAAATCCTTTGAAGCTCCGTCAACAGGGATAAATGTCGCATGCCACTGCTTTGACTCGAAGGTTACGGCAACAGGCTTCCTTGACAAGTGGCCCTTGGCCTTCCACGTATCTATTGCGGATCTCATCAATAGATCCAA
>JALSQG010000082.1 GCA_026985565.1 Deltaproteobacteria bacterium | reverse complement strand
TTTGAAAAATGCTAAAAATAGAAAAAATATGGTATTTGGTGAATATATCTGGGTTTTTCGGGAAAAACAACAACGATGAAACCAGATTTCGGGTTTCTTGGTTTATGACTACAATATCATTTTTCGACCTGAAAGTAGCAGAACGTATAGACAAGGATCCTAAATTAAATATTCAATTAATATGAACAGTCCTTAGCATCCGTGGGCCTTTAACAGATCCTCTATGAGCTTGTTGTGAACTTCTACTATTGGCATTCCTGTCTCATAAACGGTCATCCACACACATCGCCTGAATGCCCTGTAAAGATCCGGGCGCACATGGATCTTCAAAAGGGCAAGCTCTTGGTCATCGCCTTTTTGTGTTTTTGGATCTTGCTGCTCTTTGTCCATTGTAGTTGCCATTTCAATCCATTTTTTTTAAAAGTGACCCATTGTATATAAATTCTTAGGCAGTTGCCAGGTGGTATTTCATTGGAATTTGAGCACACAAAAAAGATAATAGTAAGGGGAACAAATTGGATAGGCGATGCAGTAATGAGCCTTCCTGCCATTGCTGCCCTCAAGAAGTGTTTCCCGCATTCTCAGATAGATGTTGCGGCAAGAAGATGGAGTGCACCTGTTTATAACTACAGCCCCCACACTGACAATGTCCTTGAAATAGAAAAGACATCGGGCATCAACTGCCTTGGCACCCTCATAAAAGTTTCCAAAAAAATAAGGGAAATAGGTTATGACTTGGCAGTAGCCTTCCCTAATTCTTTTGAATCTGCCCTCTTATTCAAGCTTGCAGGTGTAAGGGAAGTAGTTGGATACAATACAGATTTTCGCTCCGTGATTCTAACCAGGGCAGTGGATGTGCCAAGAGACAAGAAAGAAAAACATGAGGTGTTTTACTATCTAAATCTTATTGAAAAAACGTTTGCTCACAGGTGTGAGGGTTTGGGCGGAAAGCCAAAAATAGGTTTTTCCATTCCAGGTACCGATTTAGAAAAGGCAGAAAGAAAACTGAAAGATTTTGGGTGGAAGGGAGCAAGACCCCTTATAGGCATAAATCCGGGTGCTGCCTATGGCCCTGCAAAGTGCTGGCCTTCCCAAAAATATAAGGAGCTTTCAGAAAAACTGGTACGTGTGTTTCCACGTGGAAAAATAATCGTTTTTGGGACAGACAAGGAAAGGAAAACCGGAGAGCAGATTTGCAAATCACTTGGCAGACAAGGGATCAACCTCTGCGGACAAACAAGTCTTTCCGAGGCAATTTGCATTATTTCACTTCTGGATCTAATGGTGACCAATGATTCGGGCCTTATGCACGTTGCTGCGGCATGTAACATAGCCCTTGTTGCACTTTTTGGCTCCACCAATCCTGTTACAACAGGCCCCTTTAGCGAAAAGGCCGTTGTTATCCATCATGCACTGGCTTGTTCCCCGTGTTTAAGCAGACAGTGTAAGCGAGACTTTATATGCATGCAGGGCATAACGGTAAAAGAGGTGTTTGAGGCTTGCCAAAAGACCATACAGTGTTGACCCGCCCCAAAATTAAAAGAGCGGTGTTTCTGGATAGGGACGGTACAATTATAAAAGAGGTTTCATACCTGAGACGCCTTAAAGACCTGCGTCTACTTCCTGGGGCCGGAAGGGCAATCGGGCTTTTGAAGGATTCAGGCTTCAAGATCGTTGTTGTGACCAATCAATCCGGCATAGCAAGGGGTTACTTTGACGAGGAGTTTTTGAACAAGGTTCACAAAGAGATTCAAAAGAGGCTGAAGAAAAAATCGGCAGCAGTGGATGCGTGGTATTTTTGCCCCCACCATCCAAGCCAGGGCAAAAGACCGTTCCGGAGGCACTGTGTTTGCAGAAAACCGGAAATTGGCATGATAGAAAAGGCCGCAAAGGATCTTAATATAGACATAACAGGCTCCTTCATGATCGGAGACAGTCTCAGGGACCTTGAAACTGGCTGGAATGCAGGAATGAGAAGCATCCTTGTTATGACAGGATATGGAAAGGAAACCCTTTCCATAATGGAACCTGCCAAAAGAAGGCGGATTTCCTTTGTGGCAAAGGACCTTATGGAAGCATCGAAATGGATAGTGGAAAATTGCCATCATCTCCTTCCTCCTTACTTATAATAAAGCTTAGCGCACTAGGAGACATCGTTCAGGCCCTTCCTGTTCTAAATGCAATCAAGGCCACCTGGCCAGGGTGTCAGGTGGACTGGATAACCGGGGAGGTCGGTGCGGATCTACTTGCGGACCATCCCCTTTTAAGAAGGGTGCTTGTATATCCAAGAAGGAGGCTTGGTCGCCTGTCAAGGTCCCCTTTTTCATGGCCAAAGGTGTTGAGGGAGCTTTCAGGGCTAAAAAGCAGACTCCATGAAGGTAACTACGACATAGCCATGGACCTTCAGGGGCTATTCAAAAGCGGACTTATCTGCAAACTTTCAGGCGCCAGAATAAGGGCCGGTTTTGACAAGGGAAGAGAGATGAGCCATCTTTTTCTGAATTACAGGCTTCCACCCTACGACCTGGATAGACACGCAGTGCTCAGGTATCTTGATATGGCAAAAGCCTTGGGGGCCACCTGCAAGGAGATCAATTTTCCCATTCCCATTACCAAGGACCATGTAGCAGAGGCAAAAAAACTTGTTCAGAAGATCGGGGCAGAGGAAAGACGATTCGTTATTCTTATTCCAGGAACAGTATGGTCCACGAAAAAATGGATAAGTTCCTATTTTGCCGAGCTGTCCAACATGATTTATAGTGGCCTTGGGTTAAAATCAGTGGTTGTAGGAGGCCCTATGGATAAAGGGCTTGGAAGAAAAATCCGGCAACTTTCAGGCAGCCATACAGAGGATTTGACTGGTAAGACCGACCTTAAGACCCTTGCAGCGCTTTTTCCTCTTGCCGCCTGTGCCGTCTCCACAGATACAGGACCTATGCATCTTGCCGCTGCTTCTGGGCTAAGGGTGGTTGCCCTTTTTGGCCCAACTGCCCCATGGCGTACAGGCCCTTTTGGCACTGGTCATGTAGTGATTAGAAAGGAGATGGACTGCAGCCCCTGTTTCAAGAGAAGTTGCACCCACAACTCTTGTATGTGGACCATAAAACCCAAGGAGGTTTTTAAATCGGTCAGGGAACTTTGCAAGCATAGCAAGTTGAAATAGATTAGGTGTAAAAAGTAAAGAACTGTCAGAAAAAAGAGAGGCAGACGTGACACAGACCATAAGTCGACAATTGCTTGAGATATTGGCCTGTCCAAAATGTAAAGAGGCTGTGGAGCTTGGACCCGAGGGCGATGTGCTCATATGTAAAAGATGTCAACTGGTTTATGAGATAAGACAAGGCATCCCCATCATGCTTGTGGACGAAGCAAGGCCCCTTGATGAGTATCTAAACGGGGAAAAATGAGTTCAGGGCCTTTGAGGGAAAAACTCCTTGATGCAGTGGACTCCTTTGGAGGATGCTCCATTCTCGTTATAGGGGACATAATGCTTGATCAGTTTGTTTGGGGTGAGGTGAGGCGTATATCTCCAGAGGCCCCTGTACCAGTTGTCGAGGTGGAGAAGGAGTCGCTTCTTCTTGGTGGGTCGGCCAATGTGGCAAATAACCTTAGAAGCCTTGATGCAAGGCCAATACTTGCAGGGACGGTGGGCACGGATGCCTATGGCGCTCATGTACTGAATCTTTGCAATAAAAATTCAATAGATACAAGTGGCGTGGTTCAGGATGAAAAACGGCCAACCACCCTTAAAACCAGGATTATTGCAAGAGGGCAGCAGGTTGTGAGGGTGGACAGGGAAGATGGTACGCCCTTGGAGAAAGGGACTGTGGAAAGGCTTTTGGCGCAACTTGATAAAGATCTTTTGAGAAGTCAGGCTGTCATAGTTTCCGATTATAACAAGGGAGTCGTTTCATCAAAACTTTTGGAAAAAGTGATAAAGCGTTCCAAGGTGAGTAACACCCAAGTTCTCATTGACCCAAAGCCAGTAAACGCCCTTTGTTACAAAGGGGCTGATGTCATAACGCCCAACAAAAAAGAGGCGGAGGAGCTGTCTTCACTTTGCGCTTCTAAGGAAGAGGAAATAGAGAAAGTGGCACAGGCCATTTCAAAGAACCTTCAGATTCGCACCGTTCTTATCACCAGGGGGCCAGAAGGTATGGCCCTTTGGCAAAAAGAGAAGGGAATGTTCACCATACCAACCATGGCAAGGGAGGTGTTTGATGTAACAGGTGCTGGAGATACGGTCATAAGTCTGATGGCCTTAGGTCTTGTTGTTGGCCTTACACCTTGTGAAGCTGCCTTTCTGGCAAATGTTGCGGCCGGCATAGTGGTTGGAAAGATAGGAACTGCCACAGTGAGCAGACACGAGCTTAAAGAGGCTATCAGGCGGGTTCCGGAAGACTCCATACGGTTTAACGGCCATGGCTTTTAAAGACATCAAGATACCAGACAAGGCCCTTTTGATAACAGGTGTTATTTATGCACCCGGCGTCGGCCTTGATGGTGTAAAAAGGGAGCTTGAGTCAGGTTTTGGTAAGCGCATTTTGGAAGCAGGGCCGGTTTCCTTTATCTGGACGAACTACTACGATAAAGAGATGGGTAAGGGACTGTTGCGGTATTTTACGGCCTTTGAAAGGCTTGTTGACCAGGGCGAGCTTGTTGATATGAAGTATCGTGCCATGGAAATGGAAGACAAGTGGATAAGCAACGGAGCACGAAGGGTGAATATCGACCCAGGGCTACTTACCCTTGAAAGGCTTGTGCTTGCCACCACCAAGAATTTTACTCACCGAATCTATCTTGGCAGGGGAATATACGGAGACCTGACCCTGATTTTTCAAAAGGGCGATTTTCGCTTTCTCGATTGGACCTATCCTGATTACAAGTCTGATTTTGCCCTGGAGTTTTTGCGTCAGGCCAGGACAAGATATATCACGCTCCTTAAGGGGGCAAGGAAAGGGGCTTAGCCAAAATGCTTAGAAGCATGACCATGTTTGCAAAAAAAGTGGGTTCTGGCCCGGACTGGAGTATGGAGCTTGAGCTAAAGTCCGTTAATTCCAGATATTGTGATGTGCATATTAGGGCGCCAAGGGAATTTTCCGCCCTTGAAGATAAGATTAGAAGATATCTGAAGGAAAAATTTTCAAGAGGCAGGATAGATCTTTTTATCCAGTACGAATCATTTGAAGAGACACCTGTTGCTTTTGAGCCCAAAATAGGACTTGCAAAGGGTTATGTACAGGCGGTGGATCGGCTTGCCCAGGCCCTTGGCATCATGCCAGAACTCAAAATGGGGGAGCTTCTCCAGCTTCTAAAAGATGCAATTGTTGCCCGACAGGAACAACCTGATTCGGAGCTTTTGTGGCAAAGATTGTTTCCACTTCTTGAGGAGCTTACGGACTCGGCTTTAGAGATGGCCTACAAGGAGGGTAAGGCCACTGAACAGGATATAAGAAAACGAGTTGAGCACATTGAAGAACTTGGTGCAGCCATTTCAAAAAGGGCCCAAGAGAGTGTAGCAGAACAGCAAAAAAAGCTAAAGGAACGGATAATATCAAGCCTTGAAGAGCTCCCTTTTGATCAGGAGCGAATCGTACAGGAGGCAGCCATCCTGGCAGACAGATTGGATATAAACGAGGAATTGGTAAGACTTGAGAGCCATATAAGCCAATTTTACAAATATCTTGAGATAGATCAGCAAATTGGCAGAAAACTGGACTTCCTTCTTCAGGAGATATTTAGAGAGGTAAACACCATAGCGTCCAAATCGTCAGATTCGGCCATATCCCATCTGGTGGTTGAAATCAAATCGGAGATTGAAAAGATAAGGGAACAGTTACAAAATATTGTATAACAGAAAAAAATGATTAATATGGGATGAGTATTAATTGGCCAAATATGATTTTTAATACCTAAATTTACAAAATTAAGAGGAAGGTGACCATGAGCTGTAAATGTAAACTATTGAATATCGGTTTTGGCAATACTGTTGTGGCAGAGCGGGTTGTGGCCATAGTTAATCCATCCTCAGCTCCCATGAAACGTTTACGGGAAGAGGCAAAGCAAAACAGCAAGTTGATAGATGCCACTCAGGGCAGAAGGACACGTTCCATTGTTATAACAGACTCCGATCATGTCATCCTGTCGGCCATACAGGCGGAGACCATTTCCCAGAGACTTAGCTCCGACCTCTTGAGCAAGTCTGACGATTCGGCTTAGGCCTGACTCTTGCATGGAAAGGGGAGACCTCTTCGTTGTCTCAGCTCCCTCAGGGGCAGGTAAAAGCACCCTGTGCTCCATGGTGATGGAGAAGCTCGACGGGCTTGTTTTCTCTGTTTCGCATACCACAAGGCCCCCGCGTCCCGGAGAGGAGCATGGCAAGGATTATTTTTTTGTCTCTGAAGAGCAATTCCAGAAACTTGTGGCCGAAGATGCCTTTCTTGAGTGGGCCCGGGTACATGGCCATTTCTATGGTACGCTTCGCCAGCATGTAATGGATACCCTGTCTAAGGGATTAGACATAATCCTTGATATAGATGTCCAGGGTGCCAAACAGGTGAAGGAAAAGATGCCTTGGGCAGTAACCATTTTCATACTTCCTCCATCGTGGCACGCATTGGAAGAAAGGCTAAAGAAACGGGGCAGTGAAGACAGGGAAAAGATCAAGCTTAGGCTTAAAAATGCATTAAAAGAGCTTGAGGAGGTACACAGCTACCATTACACAGTGGTAAATGACGTGTTAGAAGATGCCTATGAGCAATTTAAGGCCATTATAGTGGCTGAAAGGAGCAAGACGGGGCGCGTTTTGGCATCCAAGATAGATATGACAAAACTCAGGCCTGATCCCGATTCTTGGCTCCATTCCTGAGGGGTCTTCTGCCACCATGTTGTTTGTCAAAATATCTAATGAAAGACTTTCATGACCTTCTTTTGATATGGGGTATCCATCCGGTTGAGGAGGTCCTTAGGGCAAGGGCGGAGAATATCGAAAACGTGTTCCTTTTGCCCTCATTTGGAAGGAAGAAGGGGCAAAAAGGCCTTCTGCAAAAACTATCCACATGCAGGATCGACGTGCAAAATGTACCTGATTTTCACTGGCTCAAGTTGCCAAAGGGGGCAGTGCATCAAGGGATATGTGCACAAGTCAGGCCCTTTTGGGAAATGGGGCTTAAGGATATCGTAGAAGGCGCGCTAATCAGCAAACTTCCCATAGTTGTGTGTGACCAGATTGAGGATCCGCAAAATCTTGGTGCAATAATAAGGGTGGCGGTGGCCTTTGATTCTTCAGGCATCATAATTCCAAAGCGACAAAATGCCCCCATAAATGGTACTGTAGTAAAGGCATCGTCTGGGGCAATTTTTCACTCAAGGATCTGCTCCCAAAATGAGCTAATCCCAGCCATTAAAGAGATGAAGGAAAGGGGAATGGTAACTGTTGGACTTGATGCAAGAGGAAAGACCCCCATTTTTCATCTTAAGAGCCGTGATCCTGTCTGTTTGGTCCTTGGCTCTGAGGCAAGGGGTATCAGAAAAAACATTAGAAGGATGCTCCATTTTCTATCTAACATTCCAATTAACAAGGTACTTGATTCACTCAATGTATCCAATGCGGCAGCCGTGGCCCTTTATGAATTGAAAAGGAGAAGGCTTTTAGGCCGATGACCTGGCTTGGATGCTACTATAGGCTTTGCGCTTTGGTTGGCCCTTTTGTGGATGCCTGTTTACATTGTCCTGAGCTTCTTTCTTCATCCAGAAAGACCTGGAGCCAGAGAAGGGGGACCTTGCCAGAGGAGGTAGTTGAAAATGCGCCCTATGACCTTTGGATCCATGGGGCATCAGTTGGGGAAGTATCAGTCATAAAGGCCATACTTCAATCGCTTTTTCAGATCAGGCCTCAGACCAAAACAATAGTTTCCACATTTACCGTATCTGGCCTGCAATATGCCAGGAAGACATTTGATGAAAAAATCAAAAAGATACATTGCCCATTGGATTATCCCCAGGCGATAAAAAGGGCCTTGTCTATAATCCGTCCGAAGGTCTTTTGTACTGTTGAAACAGAGATGTGGCCAAGCCTGATTTTTGCTTTAAAAAAGAAGAAGACAGGGCTTATCCTTTTAAATGGAAGGATCTCCAACCACTCTTTCAATTCGTACAAGAGATTCAGGTTTTTATTTTCAGATGTGTTGGATGCCTTTGACGCCATCTGTGCAATTTCAGAAAGAGACATGGAGCGGTTCATTGCAATTGGTGCAGATGAAAAAAGGATCCGGGTTTGTGGAAATGCAAAGTATGAATATCTCATAACGAGGGCGGAAAGAGAGCCGTCCAATCAGATCTTGGCAAGATTGGCTTCTGCCATAGACGCACCGATAATTGTTGCAGGAAGTATAAGGCAGGAGGAGTATAGATTGCTGGTGGAAGTGTCTGGCAGGTTGTGGAAAGAAGGCATGGACCATTTCCTTATTCTTGTGCCAAGACATCTTGATAGAGTGGAGGAGATCAGGGATTTTCTTACAAAGAAAAAGAGGGAATATTCCCTTTTCTCTCGATTTTCCAAGGGAAAGGATACGCTTTTTCGCAAAAGTATTTTGATAGTGGATGAAATAGGCCTTCTTTTTGAGCTTTATCAGATTTGCCACATAGCCTTTGTGGGCGGCTCCTTGCCCCCTCTTGGCGGGCAGAATGTCATGGAGCCTGCAGCATGGGAAAAACCCGTGGTCTTTGGCCCCAACATTTGGAACTTTGAGGATGCTGCCGAGGCCCTTGTAGAAAGAGGTGGAGGCTTTATGGTGAAAGACGAAACAGGGCTTTTTCCCCTGTTCAGGGATCTTCTTAAGGGATCCCGGATTAGAAAGAAATCTGGAAAGGCTGCAAAAGAAACGCTCATTCAGCTTGGCAAGGGGGCAGCTACCAACCAGGCTTTATCATTATCGGATTTATTGGATAAAAAAACAGAAAGGGCCGCTCAACAGTAGCGGCCCCTGCTAATCGATGATACGGTTTTTGTTAGTGTTTTCCTGGCTCCAAGGGTTTTCCCCGTCTTTCATAGGTGATATAGGCCTCAAGGGCTATCATCTTTGGATCGTCAAGCTTCAAAGGCTTGCCCTCAAGTGGGTTTTGAATGCACCAATTTATCATGTCCCTTAATGCCACGACCTTTCCTATCTGCTTTTGAAACTTTGGATAGGTCTCAGGGTGTGTGTTTGATGCATTTGGATGACACATGTCACAAGAGACCTTGTTGCTTCCAAGTGCGCTATGAAAAAGCTTTTCACCTTCCTTGACCACGGACATGAACTCCTTGTTCCATTTTTCAAGGTCCTTTTTTGTAAACTCGTCTGCTGATGAAATCCCTACCAATCCTGTGCCTATGAAGGCGGTCATGCATACAATTATAAGTACCCTTTTCATATCTCCTCCTTAATAATGCTCTTGTGGTGGAATCCTGTTTGCAGGATTTTGATATACCGTATCCACCGGATAACCCAATCTTTTATCATACTTGAGGATCCTGTCTTTGTTCTCCCATAACTTATAGTGGTTAGTCACCCGACCGTCTTCCATATTCAGTATGGACCAGCCAGTAGCATCCCGTTCATGGAACGGATCCGCCCTGTTCATGAACACTGTTATCTTTGGTATCTGATGCTTTTTCTGTATATAGCTTATGGGGTATGGCCAAGGCCATGCAGTGGACATCATTGCCTGAAAGGTGATGTTGCCAATCTGATTGTAAAGGATCTGGTGGACATGGCCGTGAAGCACTGTCACCTTTTTAAAGGGCATTAACACTGCCTGTACCTTTTCTGCATCGTCTGTCCAGAAGTTCCATGGCTTGAAGATCTTGTACAGTGGGGAGTGAGACATGACGACTATGGGTGTGTCTTTGGAGACTTTTGCAAGATCCTTTCTTAGCCAATTAATCTGTCTGTCTCCCACCATGAAGGGTGAGCCGTTTGGATTATCCAGCCTTGCCATATTGCTCATGCGTTCGGCAGGACTCTTCCATCTATTTATCCAAGAATCATAGGTGAGGATGGAGTTTAAGACCACAAAATGCACGCCTTTATGATCGAAGCTATATGTGGTCTTGGATATCTTGTCCTCCCAGAAGCGTCCCAGGTCCAGATAGAAATCGTGCTCTCCTATTACCCACCTTACCGGGTGCCTGAGCTTAGACATGATCTCAAGGCCATGCTCAAGCTCTTCTTTCTTACCGAGCTGGGCAAGGTCGCCACCGTACACCACAAAGTCTGGTTTTGGAGACATGAAGTTGCACTCAGTCACTGCCTTTTTAAGTCCCTTGTCGAAGTTTCTCACAAATTCCGTGCCCTTGATGTGGGTGAGATGGGAATCGGAGATATAGGCGAAGGTGAAATTCTGCGGATTTCCCTTGCCCCATGACAGTTCCACCAAACTCAAAGGCAGTGTGGCAGCAGCAGCTGCCACTGCACTTCGTTTCAAAAATCCACGCCTTGTAATCTTCTTTTTCATATCACTCCTCCTGTCTATTTTTTTATTTTGTTTGCCAAGGGTGCATATTCTGGGCTGGTAAGGGCCTTTAGAAACTCTAAAAGGTCCGCCTTTTCTTGCTCTGTAAGTTTCAGGGGCCTTATACCGCTATCAAGCATGGGATTTTCTTCCCCGCCCTGGTTGTATAGTTCGATTACCTCTTCCAGGGTATCCAGACTGCCATCATGCATATATGGACCTGTAACCGCCACGTTTCGGAGAGTAGGGGTCTTGAATCTTCCTATGTCTTCTATGTTAAGGGTCACCACAAATCGTCCAAGTTCTGAAATTTCCCTCTTTTGTAGCACTGTCTCATCAAGGGCCAGTCCCTTCTCCTTTGCCTTTCTAACCTTTTCAACAATCTCCATAAGCCGAGGCTCGATGGCAGAAAAGCCCACTCCAAGGTTGTGAAACTTGTTGTCTGTGAAGGTTGCGCTGGTCTGGCCGATACGGTGGCAGTCCTGACAACGGGCCTTGGTCCTGAAGATCTCAAGGCCTCTTATTGCCGACTCAGACATTGCATCCTTCTGCCCTCCGTACATATAGCGGTCAAAGGGCGAATCACCGGCAATTACCGTGCGTTCAAAGGCGGCAATGGCCTTAACTACATGATCAATGGTTATTTTGTCAGGGTTTATGCCAAAGGCCTTTTTGAAAAGTGTAGGGTATTCAGGGTCTTTTTTTATTATTTTGATGATAGGAGCATAATTCTTGAGGCCATGTTCCACTGGGTTTACAAAAGGGCCCTTTGCTTGCTCTTCAAGGGATGCTGCACGGCCATCCCAGAATTGTGTGGTATAATAGGCTGCGTTTATAACTGTTGGAGAGTTTCTTGTCCCCTTTTTCTTTTGGATTCCTTCGGCAATTGGAAGGCCATCTGTGAATGCCTTGGCTGGATCATGACAAGTTGCGCAACTTACTGTGGAATCTGCACTAAATCTTTTGTCCATAAAAAGTTTCTTTCCCAAGGCTATCTTTTCAGGGTTCTGAGGATTGTCCGCAGGGATCGGTACAGGCGGAAGCCCAAGGGGCAAAAGTTGCCCCGCCTTGGCAAGCTGTGCCATCATGGAGAAAATGGCAAGTACCATCATCACGGTAACAAATCTGTTTTTCATGGAAAATTCCTCCTTTCAAACAATAATCTTTCAAACAACAATTATTTATATACTTAATCTTAATACAAAACTAATTTTTAGTTAATTTAACTTTTAAAAAATGACATTAGCCAAAAGGCCTTCAAACCAACAAACATGGAGGTGAAACTATATCATAATAATAACTTATTCGTATTAATTCTTAATTTAAAACAAAAAATTTTTCTAAGACCTCCCTTTTGCCTCTTTTTCAGCACACTGTCTGCAAATACCTCGAATTTCCACCTGATGCTCAATCGGTTGACCGATTTGGTCAAGATGATCAGGCAAAGGAAATTGGTCAAATTCAGGCCACTTAAAATCAATAATTTTTTTGCATTTGCTACAAAAGAAATGGTGATGCTTGGTCAAATCAGGCTCAAATCTTATGTGATCAAAAATTTGCACCCTTCTGATGAGTCCCAAATGCTCTAAGGTAGAAAGGGTCCTGTAAACAGTATCCAAGGAAATGGTGGGCACATCTTTCTTAATGCGCTCATAAATGGCTTCTGCCGAAGGGTGATCCTTGGCCTCGCTTATGATATTATAAATCATGACCCGCTGATGCGTAAGCCTAAGTCCTTCCTTTTCAAACAGCCTTCTAAGCTCATCAAGGGTCAGTTTTTTATGGGCATCCTTCCTGTTTTTAACCGTCTTCATTTCCTTTTTCTGAACTTTTCTTATTTAAGAATAGCATAAAATAAAAATCAAGACAAGGGAAAAAAATAAAAAGCCAGGGTGTCTTCCACCCTGGCCTTGAAAACGCCATGGATTGACAATGTGTCTATTGAAAAGAAGAGACCTTGAATTTTCTAATTATCTTTTCAACCTTTTTGGCCTTTTCCTGAAGCTCTTCCATTGAACCGAGGGCGCTTTCAGCCCCCTTTGCATTTTGTAGGGCAACAGAGGCCACTGTATCCATAAGTTTTTGAAGTGATGCACTTCTCTCCTTCTGCTTGGATGTGCGACCGGTAATCTCATTGGAATTCAATACGACCTTGTCTACGGTTTCTACGGCAGTTTTGGTGGTAAGGGTCGTTGAGTTTGCAATGGAGCTTATATCGTCACTCAGTTTTTCAAGTTCCATAAT
>JALSQG010000081.1 GCA_026985565.1 Deltaproteobacteria bacterium | reverse complement strand
CTAAGGATCACAGGCCCGGTCTTGCTAAGCACCTCAACCTCCTGGTCTGCTATTAGCCCCATGTCCGAAAGCTTTTTTCTCAGATTTGAGCCCCCGGAAAAGTCAACTATCACCCCGCGTTCGCCAACGCTAAGGGCACTAAGGGGCATTGCCCCAGAGTGTTTTTTCTTACACTTGTCACATATGCCAAAGATGGTGGTTTTCTGGAAAAGAGGTTGAAAGCCGTGCAGGTTTGCCGAACGAGCTGTCTGTTTCCTTAACTCCTCGTCCTCAAACTCCACCACCTTACCACATTTGGTGCAAAGCAGATGGTCATGTTTTTCACCAAGATGAAGGTGCTCATACCACGGCCCTGTTCCATTTAGGTGGACCTTCTGGGCAAGCCCGTAGCGGCAAAGAAGGTCCAACACATGTGTTACAGTATCTTCACTGATCTTCTTGTTTTTTTCTGCGAGGCGGCCCGTGATGAACTCTTCTGAGAGATGGCCTTCATGGGCGAAAAATTCGTCAACAACCGCCATCTCATCTGTGGAAAGGTTGAGGCCTGTCTGCTTCAGCAGATCTATGAATTGTTTCTTCTCACTGTCATGAAGTTTTTCAAAGCAAAGGCCCTTGACCCTTGAGCTGGAAAGAGGCTCTGAGCCGTCCTCACAGCTGTCACAGGAGGAACAGCCAGATTTGATCTTGCCTATTAGTTTTTGAAGCACTTTGGTCTCCTTTCCTATAAAACCTTTGTGCTTAAAGAAATTGCTATTCAATGTCAATAAGCCTTGACGCGCTATGGTAATAAGATAAGATGCTTTTGCAAAGAGGGAACTTAGCCCGTGTCTGTCGAGGAAAATGACCGCTCGTAAAGGTAAAAATCCGTCTGAACTTGAAATTTTCAGGGATTTCTTAAAACACCAAGGAATGAGATACACTCCCGAACGGGAGACCATAATAAGGGAGATATTTTCCACCCACGAGCACTTCGATGTGGACTCCCTGTATCTTTCCATCAGGCAGAAAGGGCATCGGATTTCAAAGGCCTCCATATACAGGCTCATCCCCTTACTCATTCAGGCAAACCTCATTGAGGAGGTCTTTTTTGAAAAGGGCCAGATGCACTACGAGCACATCTACGGCCATGAACACCACTGTCATCTAAGATGCAAACAGTGCAGCAAGATAGAAGAGTTTAGTGACCACCGGGTGGCCCAGATAGAGCAGGACCTTGAAAAACGTTTCGGCTACAAGGTATTGAGACACCGGCTCGATGTTATTGGCCTTTGTAAAAGTTGCCAGAAGAAGGCAGCAGAATCTTCATAGACACATCTGTTTCGCCTTTGGGCAATTTGGCTATGATTATGTTAAATGTGGTGCTGGTAGAACCGGAGATCCCGCCAAATACAGGAAATATCGCCCGTCTTTGTGCAGCAACACTCTCAAGGCTTCATCTCATAAGGCCCCTTGGGTTTAGAACCGATGACAAGAGCCTTAAAAGGGCAGGGCTTGATTACTGGCAACATGTTGAAGTCATATATCACAACAGTCTGGATGAATTTTTAAAGGCGGTCCCTGAAAACAGATTGATCCTCTTTTCCAAAAAGGCCAAGGCGCCATATACCAAGGCCCCTTTCCAGCAGGGTTCGTATCTTCTTTTTGGAAAAGAAACACTTGGACTCCCTGACTGGCTGATAAAAAGGTTTGAATCCCGCTGTTTCAGCATACCCATGTGGGGACTGACAAGGAGCCTTAATCTGTCAACAGCTACAGGGATTGTGGTGTATGAGGCCTACAGGCAGCTTACAAATGGATTCCATGGCTTGTGATTTTGGGCATATGTTAAAAATCAAGTTGTTGCCACCTTTTTTCGATAAAAGAAACAGAGTGCCAAAAGGAAAATACTCATCCCCCAAGCCAAGGCTGCTTTAGTCGAATTTCCCCTCTTTTAAACTTAGTCAACAAAGCATCTCACATTTCGACTTACATTTTTTTTAAATCTGTTTGTTTTGTTGTCATCAAGTGGGAATGAGGCTGAAATGGGATGTAGCGGGGAAGGAAGCGGAATCAAGAATAGAGGGAACATAATGAAAAGAAAAGATAAAACATATAATAGGAACAGGCAGGGAGGCAGAAATGACAAGGTTATCATCCTTGATGAGTTTCGAAAAAGACCTGGCTTCCAACCAAGGGAAAAAGTCAGGCAGGAAGATGAGGAAAGGAAATTAGACGATTGCTCAAGGGAACTTCTTGAGATATTTGATGACCTTTTTGGGCCTTTTGAAAATAATAAATGAAAGGAATCTTTCAAAATTGCTTTCTGCTGTCAAGCAACACGGTTACAGGTCCGTCGTTAATAAGACTCACTTCCATATGTGCCTGAAAAATGCCAGTTTCACACCGGATACCATAGGATGAAATCTTTTCTCTTGCCATCTCATAAAGCCTTTTGGCCTCATCTGGTGCCATGGCCCTTGAAAAAGAAGGGCGGCGTCCCTTTCTGCAATCCGCAAGCAATGTAAATTGGGAAACAAGCAGGATCTCTTTATTTGTGTCAAGAACGGAATGGTTGAATCTTCCCTTTTCGTCTTCAAAGAGTCTAAGGTTTACGCACTTATCAACAATGTAGTTCAGGTCCTTTTCTGTGTCTTCCTCCTCCACACCGAGAAAGACAAGGGCCCCTTCACCAATTCTTCCAACCACCTTTTTGTCCACCGTCACCTCGGCTTTTTTAACCCGTTGCCAAACAGCCCTCACATTGTCACCTCATTTTTGAAAATCAATCAATCCAGCCACTTGTACTTTGGAAAAGATGCCTTTATTGTCTATCCATCATGGCAGCAGAACTCATTATAAATGTTGCTCCCTGGGAGACAAGGGTTGCCCTCATAGAAAACGGCACCGCAGTGGAGTTCCATGTAGAAAGGGCAGGGCGCCCCGGGCATGTTGGCAACATATACAAGGGCAAGGTGGTGCGGGTTCTTCCCGGCATGCAAGCCGCCTTCGTGGACATTGGCCTTGAACGCACTGCCTTTCTTTATGTAACAGACGTCTATGACCATCTGACTGAATTTGAACACATGCTTGGGCGTGCAGAGTGCAACGAAGAACCAGACGAGCTTCCATGCATGCACGATGAAGAGGCAGAGGAGTCAAATCTCCACTATACACCTCCACCCTTTAGAATCGAAGACCTGCTTCATGACGGACAGGAGATACTTGTCCAGGTCACCAAGGAGCCTGTTGGAAGCAAGGGGGCAAGGGTAACATCTCACATCTCACTTCCAGGAAGGCACCTGGTACTAATGCCCACCATGAACCATGTTGGGATATCAAGACGCATAGAGGACGAGGCAGAAAGATCAAGGCTCAAGGAACTCATAGGAAGCCTTAGACCAAATGGCATGGGTTTTATTGCAAGGACAGCCTGTGAAGGGGCTCTTAAAAGGGATATCCAGGCAGAAATGGATTTCCTCTTGAGGCTTTGGAAGAGTATTCAGCAAAAGGCAACCACACTGCCCATTCCAAGCCTCGTCTATGAAGATCTGGACATAACCCTGCGTGCAGTCCGGGACCTTTTTACAGGTGATGTTGAAAGGCTTGTGGTTGACTCACGCCAGGCTTACGAACGAATCATTCACTTCATAGATACCTTTGCCTTTGATCTTAAGCCACGGGTTGAACTTTACAACGAAACACTTCCCATCTTCGATGCCTACGGAATAGAGATGGATATGTCTCGGGCCCTTGGGAAAAAGGTGTGGTTGAAGTCAGGTGGTTACATCGTGATAGAAAGCACCGAGGCCCTTACTGCAATCGATGTGAATACTGGAAAGTTCGTTGGCAAGCGTCATCTGGAAGATACGATACTTAAGACCAATCTTGAGGCAGCAAAGGAGATTGCCTACCAGCTCAGACTGCGTAACATTGGAGGGCTCATAATCATCGATTTTATCGACATGGCAGATGTATCCAGCAGGGAGAAGGTGTTCAAGACCCTGAAGGATGCCCTTAAGAAAGACAAGTGCAAGACCAATATTCTCAGGATGTCTGAGCTTGGTCTCATTCAGATGACCAGAAAGAGGAACCGTGAGAGTCTGAAACGTCTTCTTACCGAGCGTTGTTTCTACTGCGAGGGTGCCGGAGTTTTGAAATCAAGGCGTACCATATGTTATGACATATTCAGAAAGATAAACCGGGATGCCCCGTCATACATGACTAACGGCATTCAGGTATCTGTACATCCAAAGATAGGAGAGATGCTGCTCAAGGAGGAGTCCTCCTTTGTAGAGACGCTTGAAAAGGCCCTTAACAAGGAAATAATCATTGTACCAAGACCAGAATTTCATCTCGAACAGTTTGAGATCGGATACATACATCTTGATAAAAAAACAGAAGCAGACTGAAGCCGCAAAGTAGTCGAAGGAAAGTGACACAGGGAGAATGAGATGACCTTTAAGCCAAACGCCCTACCGACACTCATTGGAAGTATTCCTCTAAAGGATCACAGGGAAGCAGTTGATCTGATACTAAGGTATACGCCTGAAATTCCCCTTTGGCCCCAGCTTCCTTTTTACAAGGAAGAAAGGTTGCTTACTCAGTTTGCCGAGGGGCTGCCCGGGCTCGTTCAGGAAGATGACAAGCTGTATTTCAACACAAAAGGCCCTTCATTTGACGAGGAAGTGGTGGCCTTTTTCCAAGACTATCTTGCAGTGAAGGAGGAAGGTGCTCCGCTTGAAGGGTCGAGATTTGCTTTTTCTTCAAAAACGTCAAGGGGTTTTGAGGCCTTCATCCATGCCGTGTCCGAAATGAAAGAGCGTCCTTTTGCCCTTAAGGGGCAGATTACAGGGCCTTTTACCATGCTTACAGGCCTAAAGGATGAAGAGGGAAAGCTCTCTTTTTTTAACCCCATATTGAGAGAGGCAGTTGTAAAGGCCATTTCCCTTAAGGCCGTCTATCAGGTAGAAAGGATGAAGGCCCTTTGTGATAACGTTGTGCTTTTTCTGGACGAGCCTGCCCTATCTGGCTTTGGGTCCTCAGCAATGGTTGGTATTACAAGGGATGAGGCCCTTTCTGATCTTCGAGCAGTGGTCCAGGAGGTCTTGGCAAAGGGCGCAGAGCCAGGTATCCATGTATGTGCCAACACTGACTGGTCTTTGGTTATCGATTCTGGAATCAAAATACTTAGTTTCGATGCATATGGCTATGTTGACAAGCTCATCCTGTATAAAGACAACGTCACCAAGTTCCTGGAGCAAGGCGGGGTGGTTGCATGGGGGCTTGTGCCCACACTGAATCCTGAAGACCTTGAAAAAGAAGACGTAGATAGCCTTTACCGAAGGTGGAAGGATTGCATCTCGGGCTTTGATATGAATGAGAAAAGGATGATTGAACAATCTCTAATAACGCCAAGTTGTGGAACCGGGCTTTTGACCTTGCCCTTGGCAGAAAAGGCCCTTTCCCTTACAAGACAGTTATCCATGAAAATCAGGAGGCAGTAGTCCTGAATGGGAACAAAGAAAGAGAAAAAGGTTGAACGGATCGAGGCTGCAAAGGAGTTTGCACGGTTTTCTGGTCAGATTGCAGACGGCTTTCTTCAGGTGGAGGAAAAAGAGGTTGAGCTTCCGGAACAGTTCATCTTAAAAAAAGCCCTCAAGATCAAGAAAAGCGAGATTACCTTTGAGCTTTCCATCAAGATCAAAAGGGCCAAAGAAAATGAAAAGGCAGAGGAACGGCAAAAAAAGGAGGCAAGGAAGAAGGACTCCAAAAGGCCATACAAGGCCAAAAGGCTGAAAAAAGAGATAGGCATGCTCTGGAAGGCATTTAAAAGGTGTGTCAAAAACGGTGAATCCTTTAGAGATACAGGGCTTTTGATCAAGGATCTTGGTCTTTATGGGCAGATGGCGGACAGTGAGTGGGCAAGCCAGTGGCAGGAGTGTGAGGAACTTGTCAAGGAGGCAGTAAATCTTGTGGATAAAGGAAAGAGGGAAGATGCCCTTCAGCTTTGCAACAAGGTGGATCAGCTTACAAAGGCCTGCCATAAAAGATTCAAATGAAATGTTATGTAACTTTTTCAAGGTGTGTGTTTATGGCAGGAAATGATTTTTAATTGCCATCAATTACTTGCCCTTTATAAGAAAAAAAATTAATTATCCATACTTAAAAAGAGATAGGGAGGTTTGAATCATGGCATGTGCATCCAGGGCCAAAAAGAACACCAAGGCGTCAGCAAAGAAAAAGGAGATAAAGGGGGCAATCGTTGCCATCATAACCCCTTTCAAGGATGGCCAGGTGGATGAACAGGGGCTCAGAAATCTGATCGAATGGCACATCAAGGCAGGAACCCACTGCATTGTACCATGCGGGACCACAGGGGAATCGGCAACCCTTTCCCATGAAGAGCATATGAGGGTTGTGGAGATTACCATCGACCAGGTAAGGGGAAGGGTGCCGGTGATTGCAGGTACAGGCTCTAATTCCACAGAAGAAACCATCATGCTCACAAAGCACGCCAAAAAGGCAGGTGCCGATGCGGCCCTGGTTATTACGCCCTATTACAATAAACCGAGCCAGGAGGGCCTGTATCAGCATTTCATGGCCGTGGCAAAGGAGTGCAAGTTCCCAATGATCCTCTACAATGTACCAGGAAGGACAGGGGTAAACATGCTTCCTCAGACCGTTGCCCGCTGTGCTAAAAATAGGTACGTGATCGGGATAAAGGAGGCAACAGGAAGCCTAAAGCAGGTCTCAGATGTGATCAGGTTCTGCCCAAGAAATTTCATAGTGCTTTCAGGAGATGATTTCACAGCGTTTCCAACCCTGGCAATAGGTGGAAAGGGCGTCATCTCTGTATGTTCCAATGTGATGCCAAAGGAGATGGCAAACATGATGAACTACTTTTTCAAGGGAGACATAGACAAGGCCAGGAAGCTTCATTTCAAGCTTTTTCCACTCTTTGAGGCCCTTTTCTTTGAGACAAATCCGGTCCCTGCAAAGACCGCACTTGCTCTCATGGGAAGGATAGACTCAGATGAGGTAAGGCTTCCCCTTGCAGCCATGAGTGAGGCCAACAAGGAGCGTTTGACAGAGGTTTTAAAGTCCTTGAAACTTGTAAAGTAGTTCGTACATAAAGTATTTGGCTGGATGGAAAAACTGAACTAAGAAAAACACTCGTATAGGCATGAGGTATAAAAGATGGTTAAGGCAATAGTTGCAGGAGCAGGCGGTAGAATGGGTGGCCGCATAATCGCCATGATAAGCCAGACAGACGGGATAGAAGTCTCTGCGGCCTTTGAAAGGCCAGACAGCCCGTCAGTTGGAAAGGATGCAGGAGTTGTGGCAGGAGTTGGAGAGCTTGGCGTTAAGATAGAAGACAGTCTTGATGCTGTAATAGACAAAGGGGATGTGATAATAGATTTTACCTTTCACGAGGCAAGTGTCCAACATGCAAAAAAGGCCTCTGAGAAGGCAAGGGCAATGGTCATTGGGACCACTGGATTTACTCAGGAAGAGTACGCTTTGCTTGATGAATACTCCAAGGGCTTTCCCCTTGTTCTTGCCCCTAATATGAGCGTTGGCGTAAATCTCCTCTATAAGCTTCTTGAGACTGCCGCAACCGTTCTTGGGGACGATTATGACGTGGAGATTGTAGAGGCTCACCACAGGATGAAAAAGGATGCCCCAAGTGGAACTGCCCTTCAGCTTGGCAGGGTTGTGGCAAAGGCACTTGGAAGGGACTTTGATGAAGTGGCGGTCTTTGAAAGACACGGCATGATAGGTGAACGCTCGCCAAAGGAGATTGGCATCCAAACCATCAGGGCAGGGGATATCGTTGGTGAGCACACAGTGCTTTTTGGTGGTATAGGGGAAAGAATCGAGATTACCCACAAGGCCTCAAGCCGTGACACCTTTGCAAAAGGGGCAGTGCGGGCTGCAAAGTGGGTGGTTGGAAAGCCTGCTGGACGTTATTCCATGCAGGACGTCCTGGGTCTTTCATGAAGATCGTTCGTTTTCTTCCTCCAGGAAAGGATGCCCCCTTCTACGGCGTGCTAAAGGGCAACAGGATATCCACCATTGTGGCAAGCCCCTTTGAAGGCATGATCGTTGAGACCAGCGAAGAGTACGGCCTTGACTCCTGCACACTTCTTGCCCCATGTGAGCCGTCAAAGGTGGTGGCAGTCGGCCTGAACTACAAGGACCATGCCAAGGAGCTTGGAATGGATCTTCCCAAGGAGCCCCTTATCTTCCTAAAGCCTGCCTCCTCTGTCATTGGCCCTTTGGAGAAAATTGTCTGCCCGCCTTCAAGCAATCAGGTGGAGTATGAGGCAGAGCTTGCAGTGGTGATAGGCAAGAGGGCAAAGGACGTGATTGCAGAAAAGGCCCTTGATTTCGTTCTTGGCTACACATGTCTTAATGATGTAACTGCACGGGATCTTCAAAAAAAGGACGTTCAGTTTACCCGATCAAAGTCCTTTGACACGTTTTGTCCAATTGGCCCATTTATTGAGACAAAGCTCGATCCATCAATGGTTCAGGTGCGCTCCTTTCTAAATGGGGAAAAGAGGCAGGATTCAAATACCAGTCAGCTTGTGCATCCGGTTGAGCGTCTGGTGGAATTCATCTCTGGCGTAATGACCCTTGAGCCAGGAGACGTCATTGCCACAGGGACCCCTTATGGTGTTGGCCAGATACGCCCTGGTGATGAGATTGTTGTTGAGGTTGAAGGGGTTGGACGTCTCATAAATCCCGTTGTGTGATGGTAGCGTAGAGAGGATTTGCTATGAAATTTGAATATGCAAGAAGAATAAAGAGCCTTCCTCCATATCTTTTTGTTGAGCTTGACAGAAAGAAACAGGAGGCCCTTTCCAAGGGTGTTGATGTGATAGACCTTGGCATTGGGGACCCGGATCTTCCAACTCCTGACTTCGTGGTTGAGCGCATGGCAGAGGCCATAAGAAAGCCTTCGAATCACAGATATCCTTCCTCTGAGGGCAGCATGGCCTTCAGACAGGCTGCGGCCAACTGGTGCAAAAAGCGCTTCGGCCTGGATCTTGACCCAGCAAGCCAGGTTTGCTGTGTCATCGGCTCCAAGGAGGCAATAGCGCACTTTCCTTTGGCATTTGTTCAGGAGGAAGACGTGGTCCTTGTACCAACGCCAGGTTATCCAGTCTATCACATAGGCACCCTCTTCTGCGGTGGAGACACCTTTTACATGGATCTTTTGGAGGAAAACCAGTTTTTGCCAGACCTTTCAGCAATTCCGGCAGACGTTGCAGACAAGGCCAAGATAATGTGGTTGAACTATCCAAACAATCCAACGGCTGCCTGTGCCACTAAGGAATTTTTCGAAAAGGTTGTTGATTTTGCAAAGTCCCATGACATCATAGTGTGTCATGATGCAGCTTACAGCGAGATGACCTATGATGGCTACGTTGCCCCAAGCTTTCTTGAAACACCAGGGGCCATGGATGTGGCCATTGAGTTTCATTCCCTTTCAAAGACGTACAACATGACTGGCTGGAGGATCGGCTTTGCAGTTGGAAACCCGGAGCTTGTTGCAGCGCTTAAAAAGGTGAAGTCCAATGTGGATTCTGGCCAGTTCGAGGCGGTTCAGGAGGCTGGAATAAGTGCCCTTGAAAGTGATCAGTCCTTTGTGGAAAAGATGAGACAGATCTATACCGCAAGGCGGGATGTGCTGGTTGACGGGCTTCAAGATATTGGAATTAAAGCAAGCCGGCCAAAGGCAACCTTTTACGTTTGGTTCAAGGTACCTGAAGGGGAAAGCTCTGCCTCCTTTTGCACAAAGCTTCTCGATGAGGCAGGAATAGTATGCACGCCTGGAAACGGCTTTGGAGAGCCTGGGGAGGGTTATGCACGCATGGCCCTTACCGTTGATGAGACACGGCTTAAGGAGGTGCTCCAAAGGCTAAAAAGTATCCTTTAGATGGGTGGTGATTCTTCATATAAAAGGGCCTTTATAGCCATAGGCTCAAATCTTGGAGATAAGGTAGAAAACTGCAAAAGGGCCGTGGCCCTTGTTACAGGGCATGAAGGGGTTCGCCTTAAAAACATCTCAAGTTTCTATGAAACAGAACCTGTGGATATGGATTCTGACCACCTGTTTGTAAACGGTGTCTTTGAGATCGAAACGCGTCTTTCTCCAGAAAGGCTTCTTGCCCTACTGCTTGAGGTGGAAAAACAGATGGGAAGGGATCGCTCTCGTGGAAAAGACCGGGTGATAGATCTTGACATTCTTGCCATGGAGGGCGTAGTCAGGGTTCCAGATGAAAAAAGCAACCTTGAGATCCCTCATCCACGGTTTGCCAAAAGGTCTTTTGTTCTTTTGCCATGGGCACAGATTGCACCTGATTATAAAGTAGAAGGCTACAATAGCACTGTCAGACAGCTCCTCGATAACCTTGATTTTGACGACAAGGCCATGCCAAAGCTGGAGGATACCTGATTGTTTCGCCTCATTGTCTTTCTTTTAATCATCTATCTTATCTATCACCTTTTCAAAAGGTATGTCATTGGCTCAGTAGGGCCGAGGTCCAGGGCCAAGGGAGGTTCAAAAAGGCTTCCTCCCATAACCGATGAGCTGGTAAAGGACCCTGTTTGCGGCACCTATGTTCCCAAAAAAGAGGCCCTTGTATATGGCAAAAGGGGCAAACTCTACTATTTTTGCTGCAAGAAGTGCCTGGAGGAGTTCAAGAAAAGGGGCGGCTGACCATTAAGGCTTGACTTTGCCATCCATGCTGCTTATTTTCTCACTCAGCCATGAGGCAACAGCTTTCACCTTGTTGAGACCATCGGGGGCGACACGGTTTCGACGAGGGTATGGAAGCCTAAGTTGCGTGCCGGGGTCCGCGACCTCGTTAAAAACGCGGAAAAAACACAAACGCCGACTCTGAATACGAGTACGCACTGGCTGCATAGTCAGCCACGTCCTGTAGGCCCTGCCTGTTGGACCTTCAGGGCGCCAAACTAACAGGCTCGCCCGATCCAGTTACCTGCGCTGGAAAGGGTTAAAAATCTTGCAGGTTAGCCTTGAAAAGACCCTGCCCGGATGGGGCTTTTCAGGCGAAAATCAAAAATCCGGGATACGCACGTAGACGCTTGGGTGGAATGCTTTCGGACGCGGGTTCGACTCCCGCCGCCTCCACCAATTTTTTTAACCAATAAAATCACAATTCCTTCCATTCCCTAACTGCTATGTTTTTTTATAGCTGCTCCTTTACCTACCGAAACGCCATTTGGCCAGCTTCAATGAAATAAAACTCATCAATACAAAATCAATGACTTATGTTTTGGCATATTCTTTTAAGGGCGGCTTTTAAGCCCGCTGCCTTGACATCCGTCCATTATGAACCTACGCTATAACTATCGATCATTGAAAGGGGGAATTTATGCAGGCGACCATTTCTACCAAATATCAGGTGGTCATCCCGAAACCCTTAAGGGAACGTCTTGGGCTGAAACCGAAGCAGAAGCTGACAGTTATAGAAAAGGACGGCATGCTTATTCTCATACCCCCAAAGACCCTTAATGATCTTAGAGGCATTGGCATTGGGGCAAGGACTCAAGGTTTTCGGGAAAAAAAGGACAGATACTAATAATGATTATTGTGGATTCTTGTGGCTGGTTAGAGTGGTTTACTGATGGGGAATTCGCTGACGACTATGGTAGATATCTTGCAAAGACCGAAGATATTTTGGTGCCTACTATTATTTTGTACGAAGTGTACAAGGTCTTGAAACAGGATTTCGGGGAAGAAAAGGCATTGCTTGCCATAGGATTCATGAAAAATTGTAAGATAATTCCTTTTGACGATTCGGTTGCTATATCGGCGGCTGATATCGCTTTAAAAGAGAACTTGGCAATGGCGGATGCGATCATTGCTGCAACGTCTCGAATTCACAACTGCAAAATCATATCGTCAGATGCCGACCTAAGGCATTTAAACAATGTGATATTTATTGCAAAAACAGGCAACACATGAATGAATTATATATGAAAATCATAAAATTCACTGCTTATAAACCAAATCATTTGTTAGTTGCATCATCATGACCATGTCCAACAAAACACCAGAGCAGATTGCCCGTGACCGTATCGATCAGATGCTCGCTATGGCCAAGTGGTCAGTTCAGGATAAAAACCGGATAGACTTTGGCAAAGCCAATGGTATTGCGGTGCGTGAATATCCCACGGACAGCGGCCCCGCAGATTATGTGCTTTTCGTTGATCGAAAGCCCATCGGTGTCATCGAGGCCAAGCGCCCTGAAATGGGGCAGAACATCAATGTGGTGGCGGAACAGTCTGCAAGATATGCCGCAGCCAAGCTGAAGTGGATCAAGGACAATAAGCCTCTGCCCCTGCTTTCAAAAGACTCAAATTCGTATGGAGGTGGAAAGTCAGCCATGGCAATGACCCGTTTTCACCAGAGGGTAATCTTGGGCTACAGACTTGGATTATGACAACACCGCGTTTGATATGGCAGTGGGAATCGAACTCACGTCCATTCTCTGTTTGGGGAAAATGTGGAGAAAAACATTTCCCGCAGAGGGACGCGGAAACGGCACCTGGAAGCTCTCAACGTATTGTAAATAAAGGGTTTTTGATGTGAGTATTTTATAGCTGCTCCTTTACCTACCGAAACGCCATTTGGCGAGCTCCAATGAAATACAACAGGCCCCTGCTTTGTGAGAGTACCGACCCTGCAAGACAAAAAATGTGACATTGGTTTACATTATTATCCGTATGGCATGGGAATCCCCCCATTCTTAAAAAAACAGGTTTTAAAAATTGCATTACGGAA
>JALSQG010000080.1 GCA_026985565.1 Deltaproteobacteria bacterium | reverse complement strand
TAGCAGGTTGCCTTCAACCACATCCCCACAAATGGGATTTGGCCTATCAAGGACTGCCACTTCCACGCCATATTGGGCACAGGCCTTCATGGCAAGAAACATTGTCCAAAGATAGGTATAGACCCTTGTTCCACAGTCTTGCAGGTCAACAAGAAGAAGATCAATAAGGGAAAGCTGCTCCCTACTTGGAATGCGACTACCTCCATACAGGCTGAAAACAGGCACCTCAAGAAGGCTGTCAAAGCCATCTTCAGACTCCTTCATATTGTCCTGTTTTTCAGAATAAAGGCCATGCTGTGGGCTAAAAAGGGCCTTTAGCTTCCCTTCAGACACCTTTGCAACAAGGTGCCTTGCATGCAAAAGGCCTCTTCCAACAGAGGCCTGGTTACACAAAAGGCCAAGATTTTTGCCCTTTGCCCAGGCAGGTACTTCCTCAACAAATATATCAAGGCCTGTTTTAATCAATTGGTCTTATTTCAGCATCTTGCTGTGGAGAAAGCGCACCTCTTCTTCCCACTTATAACCCCTTATCATTGAGCCAAGGGCCCCCTTTACACCAAATAACGACATGTAAAGATGGGTTATGAAAAGGGCAACTATTGCAAGGCCAAGAAGGAGATGGATCTTCAAAAATCCGGCAAGCTGCTCCTGAGGAAGATTCATGCCACTTATGTAGTAACCTGTATAGAACATGACAGCCCCGCCAGCAAAGGCAAGCCAGAACCACATCTTCTGGCCAAAGTTGAACTTGCCTGCAGATACCGGCTTTGCCTTTTTGGACAGGTAGCCCCCTGCAGTAATAATCCACTTTATGTCATAGGGAGCAGGAAACATGTCCTTTAGCCATATGAGGAAAAGGGGGGTTCCAAAGACCAAAAAGCCGTAAGCACAGAAGAGATGAACGCTTCTTGCTGTAAGGACCAGGGATCCACCATGGAAAAACCTTGCAAAAACCACCATGACCCCGCTTATAACCAAAAGGGAAAAGGTGATGGCACATGCCCAGTGAAGGAATCTTGTCAAGATGGTGTAAAACACAATCTTTTTTCCAGTATGACCAAAGGACTTTGGGCCTATTGCCACATAGTGGAGCAAAAAGACAAGGGGAACACCCACAAGAACTGGCAGATAGAGCCTGCTTGTGCCATTAACAAAGGAAATAAAGTCTGTTGCATACTTTTCCCAGTTGGCCGATGCCACCACATGAAACTCCGTAAATGCCTGGACTGTGGATATGGGGCCGTAGCCCCTTATTAGCATTTCAGCTGCCATTACTGCTGAACATGCAAGCAGGCACAGGGAAAATACGCCTGCCTGCACCACTTGGGTCTTTTGAGCCGTCTTCATGGCCACTCCTTGAGCCTACTTGTACGCAGTTGACCAACCTGGAGCCTGTGCCCCACTACCCCTTCTTGCAACCCTTTCCTGAAAGATTCGGGCGATCTTGTCACCATCGCCTGCAAGAAGGGCCTTTGTGGAACACATTGCAGCGCAAAGGGGCACCTTTCCCTCTGCTATTCGGTTCTGTCCATACAACCTTCGCTCCTTCTCACTGAAGTTTGGAGCAGGTCCACCGGCACAGAAGGTGCATTTGTCCATGACTCCCCTTTTGCCAAAGGTGTCTCCCTTTGGAAACTGGGGGACCCCAAAGGGGCAGGCAATGAAACAGTAGCCGCAACCAATGCACACGTCCTTGTTTACCAGAACGATCCCATCTTCCCTCTGATATATTGCCTTTACCGGGCAAACTGCAATGCATGGGGCATCCGAGCAATGCATGCAGGCAATGGATATGCTTCTTTCACCTGGCTTTCCCTGGTTTATGGTGATGACACGCCGTCTGTTTATTCCTACCGGAACCCCATTTCCTTCCTTGCAGGCAATGACACACCCTTTACAGTCGATACACCTTTCTATATCGCACAGGAATTTCATTCGAGCCATTTTTCAACCTCCCTGGACATCACGCCTTGCTAACCTTGCAAAGACCTTCCTTGGTTCCCTGGATCTGGGTAATGATGTCATAGCCATAGTTGGTGACAACATTTGCCGGCTCACCCACACAGTAGGGGGCATGGCCTTCAGGGTAGTTGCCAGAAAGATCCTTGCCCATGAACATGCCTCCAAAGTGAAAGGGCATGAATATGGTCTTGTCATCCACCCTTTCTGTCACCCTTGCCATGACCTTTACCTTGCCCTGTTCAGGAGACTCTATCCACATCATGTCTCCATCTTTGATTCCAAGATCATTAGCAAGCTTTGTGCTTATCTCAGCATACATGTGCGGGGCAAGCTCAGCGAGATACTTGTTGCTTCTCGTCTCTGCCCCTCCACCCATGTGTTCCACCATGCGGCCAGTTATGAGCACGTACGGATAGCTCTTTACAAGCCCAGGCTTCTGCTCGCTCTTGAACTTGGTATAGACCCGGTACTGCTCCTTTTTGTCCGGATAGGTGGGATACTTTGCAATAAGATCCGGCCTTGGTGAATGAAGGGGTTCTCTGTGAACAGGTACCTGATCCGGGAAGTTCCAGCACACGCATCTTGCCCGGGCATTTCCAAATGGCGCCATGCCCTTTGAAATGGCAACCTTTATGGTCTTTTGAGACAGATCTGTCTTCCAGTTCGTGCCTGGAACAACGTCCTTGAATTCTGGATAGCCTCCCTTGACCTCACTTCCAGGGTTATACACCCCAGGTGCTGCAAGGAGATTTTCCTTGCGGCCGTTCCAGTATGTGTGTTCAGTGCCAAAACGCGCCCTGAAGGGGAGCCCTCCCTTGGCCACAGGCTTAGAGATATCGTAGAGGATTGGTGTGCCAGGATGGGTCTCTGTCCAGCATGGCCAGGGAAGCCCGTAATACTCGCCGTTACAAGGCCCACCCTTTGCCTGCAGGGTGTCCACGTCAAAGGTCTCCCAGTGAAGGGTATGATTCTTTATCCTTTCAGGAAGGGCACCGTTGTAACCAATGGTAAGGGACCCCTTGCAAAGTTCCCTTGTTATGTCATCTGGTATCTTTTTGATATTCTTGTAAAATTTGTCGTGAAAACCAAAGCGTTTGACCATCTCATCCATGATCCAGTAATCGTCCCGACTGTCGTGAACCGGGTCAACCACCTTGAATCTCCACTGGATTTGTCTTGAGCTCGATGTAACGCTGCCTTCTGTCTCATATTGGCTTGAACTTGGAAGGAGATAGACGTTGTCTTTCTCACATGCAGCAGCCGTCATGGTAGGAAACGGATCGATTATTACAACGAGATCCAGCTTATCAAGGGCCTTTTTAAGCTTGTGATACTGGCTCTGGGAGTTTGAGGCACATCCCC
>JALSQG010000079.1 GCA_026985565.1 Deltaproteobacteria bacterium | reverse complement strand
CTGTCATAATCCTCTGCAATGATGTCATTGCAAAGGTCAATGCATTCGTCACATATATATACGTTGGGACCGGCAATGAGCTTTCTTACTTCGCCCTGCCCCTTACCGCAAAAAGAACAGCTCAGATCTCCTACCTTGTCAAAATCATCCTTTTTTCCTGACATGACTCGTTAATCCTCCTTGGAGGTCTCTGGCCTCATTTCCAGGATGTCATCCACCAGACCGTAGTCCAGTGCCTCTTGACTTCCCATAAAATAGTCTCTTTCAGTGTCTGCCTGTATTTTTTCAAGGGATTGACCGGTGTGTTTGGCAAGGATCTCATTGAGTCTTTGCCGCAACTTGAGTATCTCCCTGGCATGTATGTCTATATCTGTGGCCTGACCTTGAAAACCGCCCATTGGCTGATGAATAAGTATCCTGGAGTTAGGCAACACATATCTTTTTCCAGGTGCGCCTGCTGCAAGAAGCAGTGCACCCATGGATGCCGCCTGCCCCAAACACAGGGTACTGACATCAGCCTTAATATACTGCATTGTGTCATAAATGGCCAACCCTGCTGTCACCACACCACCAGGGGAATTTATGTACAGGGTGATGTCCCGGTTTGGATCTTCTGCTTCCAAAAAAAGAAGCTGGGCTATAATGAGGTTTGCAACCTCGTCATTTACTGCTCCTCCAAGAAAAATGATCCTTTCTTTTAGAAGCCTCGAATAGATATCATAGGCCCGCTCACCCCTTGGGCTCTGCTCTATAACCATTGGTATCAAAGGCATAACTAAGTCCTCTTATTCCTTGCTTTCTTTTTCCTGTTTTTCTTCACTATTGGCTTTTTTCTCTTCCTCATCCTTGATAGTCACACTGTTCATCAAAAAATCGATGGTCTGCTTGGCCCTCAGCTTTGGCAAAACGGACTCGAACACCGCTGACTCCAACTGGGCACGGTCAACATTCATTTCCTTGTAATGCTCATCGACATAATCATTATATTTTTTCAGTTCCTCAGATGGAATCTCTATCTTTTCTTCATCTGCGATCTTATCGAGGATGAGCTCTGTCTTCACCTGCCTAATGGCATCTTCCCTCATCTTTTCCCGAAGACGCTCCTCATCAATGCCAGCCTGCTCAAGATTCACGCCTCGTTCCTGCATGTGGCCGGCAATGTTGTCTATCATCTGATCAAGCTTTTTTTCAATAAGCCTTTCTGGAACAGGAAAATCAGCCCCTTCAAGAAGCTTATCAAAAAGCTGGTTCCGAAGCACACTATCTGCTGCTGCTTTCTTGTCCTTTAGGATCTGCTCCTTAAGCTTGTTCCTCAAATCATCAACAGTCTCAAGGCCTATGCCAAACCTTTTTGCGAACTCGTCATCAAGCTCTGGCAAATTGCGCTTTTGGATATTCTTCAAGGTCACCTTATATTTCACTGTCTTTCCTGCCACCAAAACATTCAGGGCATCGTCAGGATAAGTGACCTCTATCTCACGTTCTTCACCCTTCTCCATCCCAATAAGACCCTTTTCAAAGGTCTCATTGAAGTTCCCCTTTCCAACCTCCACAAAGTAATCCTCGTTTGCAAGCTCCTCCACCTCTTCTCCATCAATAAAGGCCTGATAGTCTATAATAGCAATATCTCCTTCCTTAAGGGGCCTTTGTTCATCCACAACCTCCACGGTACCAAACTGACTCCTTAAGGTTTCAAGCTGCTCCTCAACCTCCTCATCGGTCACTTCCACCTTTGGCCTTATGAGTTCAAATTTTCTGAAATCGGGCACTTCTACCTCTGGCTCTATATCCATAAGAACCGAGTATTCAAAGGGCTTGCCAGATTCGATATCTGAAGACGAGTCCAACTGAGGCTCAAGCAACATGGTGACATTGCTCTGTTTGATTGCATCACCAATGCTTTCCTCAATCAGGGCCTGTAAGACCTCTGATTTTATGGTGGCACCATATTCCCTTTCAATAATGGCTCTTGGTACCTTTCCCTTCCTAAAACCTGGAACAGCCACATTTCTTTTAAGCCTGTTTATGGTCTGGTTTATCTGCTCATCCACCTTGCTGGCAGGAATTTCAACCTTTAGGCGCTTTTGTACCGGGCTGACATCTTCTACACTGACTTTCATTTCCATAATCCTGACAACCTTTCCTGATATCTTCTGTTTTTTTTGTCCCCAAAACGGGTAGTTGCTTCAAAATGAACACATGAGCCTTTAAAGCATCATCCTGGGTTTTGCCTATCTAATGTAAAAATAACGGTTACCATCTAAATCTGAACATTGCTTTGGCTGAGACCCAAGACACATCATCTGTATTTGGCAGGCATCAAGCAATGGTGCGAGAGGGGAGAGTCGAACTCCCACGGCGCAAGGCCGCTGGATCCTAAGTCCAGTGCGTCTACCAGTTCCGCCACTCTCGCACTTAATCGAAAAATGGCCTTCAGAAATTTAATAGAGGCAAAAAATGAAGTCAATGACAAACACGCTTACGAACTTAGGCAATGGCGCCAATTTTGCACAAATTATAATATAATGGCAGAAACGGCTGCTGCAACGAGTACCACCCAGAGGATATCAATCTTTTTATAGAGGGCAAAAAAGGCAGCTGCCCCAATGACGCCGGATGCCACGTTCCATTTTACTGCAATGAAAAAGCTCAAAAAGACTGCAAGAAGAAGACCTACAAACGAGGCAAGGACCCCTCGCATGGCGCGCTTGAAGGGAGGGGCCTCCTTAAAACCATCAAAAAATGGGCTTGTAAACATGAGCATAAAGAGGGAAGGTGTGAAAATGGCCCAGGCACAGATAGCGGCCCCAATAATACCCTTTAAGAGATAGCCAACGAATGCTGCAGTTATAACTATTGGCCCAGGAGTGACCTGGCCAAGGGCAATGCCATCCATAAATACTGTCTTTTCAAGAAGGGCACGTTTTTCAACTATTTCATGGAGCATCAGGGGAAGGGATGCGTAACCGCCACCATAGGCAAAAAAATCAACCTTCATCATGATCCCACTAAGTTTTAGAAGAAACGGATTTACTAAATACAAAAGCGCCAGCACAAGGGCTGCAAAAAAGGCAACAAACCCTGCCCACCCAAGGACTCTTCTATTTTCCGGACTTGCGATAATGGCCTTTATGTTTAGTTCTGAAGATTTTGTTCCTCCAACTACGTCCCTGTAAAGAAAAAGGCCAAGGGCACCACAGGCTACTATGGCCACAACAGGACTTCCCTTAAAATAAAGATATACGGCAGACAAAAGAAAAAGCAGCACGTCCTGCCACTTTCTTATCATCTTTTTGCCAAAGCCCAGGGTTGCATTGGCCACAATGGCAACAACTATAACCTTAAGGCCTGAAAAGCATGAAACCACCAGAGAGATATTCATGGCCCTTTTGTATGCCCAGGCCAAGGCCACCATTAGGAAAAAGGCAGGAAGGGCAAAACCTGTAAAGGCAACTATTGCCCCTGCCCCGCCCCTTGCCTTGAGCCCGGCATAGGCTGCTGCCTGCATGGCAGTTGCACCAGGAATGGTCTGTACAAGTGCTATTCCATGGTCGAAATCATCAGGTTGAACCCATCTGTTTTTCTTGCAAGAAAGATCCTTGATGTATCTCACCATGGCAGGCCCTCCAAAGGCAGTAAGGCCAAGGCGCAGAAATGAAAAAAATAGATTCAGTAAACTTGGAGTGTCTTCCATATCTCCTTTATTTGGGCCGTCATCTCAAGGTCTTCCTCAGGACTTCTACCCCTTGTTGTAAGATATCCGCCAATAAGCATGGCATCTGCACCGGCCAAGAAGCCAAGGACTTGGGCATCTTTTAATATCTTTTCCCTTCCCCCTGCAATGCGTATGGCAGCCCTTGGAAGCATAAAACGAAATATGGCTATAGCCCTAAGCACTTCCGACACGCTCAAAGGACTTAGATCTTCAAGGGGTGTACCTTTTATTGGAACAAGAATATTTATTGGGCACGAGTCTACTTCAAGTTTCGAAAGTTCCTTGGCCATAAGATATCTATCAAATTCGTTCTCACCAAGTCCGATTATGCCGCCTGAGCACACCTCAAGCCCAACGGCCTTTGCATCCTGTATGGTCTTTAAGCGCTCATCATAACTGTGACTTGTGCATATCTTTTTAAAAAAAGCCTTAGATGCCTCAAGATTGTGATGATACCTGGCCAACCCCGCCTCTTTTAAGATAGTCAAAAGTTGGCGGTCTATTATGCCAAGGGAGGCACAAACCGATAAATCTACTCTCCTTTTTAACTGAAACACATACTCGGCGATCTTTTCAACAAGAGATGGGGAAGGCCCCTTGCCACTCGTAACAAGGCTAAATCGCTTGGCACCGCTTTTTCTTGCCTCTTCTGCCTCCTTGAGTATGCAGTCTATATCTTTAAGGTCATATACTGGAGCCCCTGCCCTGTTTTTTGCACTTTGGGCACAAAAGGCACAATCTTCACTGCAAGCACCGCTTTTTGCATTTGTAATGGTGCAAAGACCCATCCTCAGCCCTCTGTTTTGAAGCTTTAGGGAAAGGGCCTTATCCATTAGTTCTTTAAGGCTCATGGATCTTAGCGCCCCATATTCAGCCTCATATTCAGAAGGCCTTTTCTCCTTACTATTTGACTCCATTTTCAAACCCCAACCCTTTTAGCAACCTGTTTTATGGTATCTGCCGTAGCTTCAAGGATGGTCCCGATCTGAGCCTTGGTGGTACAAAGGGGTAGAAAAAGATAGATAACGTCTGACAAGGGGCGAAGAATCAATCCCCTTTTAAGCCCTTCGAGATAGACCTGCCAGCCAACGCGCATTTTTGAATCAAACGGTTTCCTGTCATCCTTGTCCATAACAAGCTCAAATGCTGCAACCATGCCTATTCCCCGCACATCTCCAACCATTGGAAGATCAAGTAGCCTTTCTTTTTCCTTTTGCAAAAAAGAGGCCCTGTCTGACACTACTTGCAAAACATCTTCCCTGTCAAAGACATCCAAGCTTCCAAGGGCTGATGCCGTACATATGGGATTGGCTGTAAAGGTGTGACCGTGGAAGAAGGTCTTTCCTTGGTCATAATCTGCATAAAAGGCATCAAATACGTGCCTGGTGGTAACAGTGACGGCAAGGGGCAGGGTTCCACCGGTTATGCCCTTTGAAAGGCACAAAAAGTCAGGAATGACGCCTGCATGCTCAAAGGCAAACATCTTGCCCGTTCGGCCAAAGCCTGTTGCAACCTCATCAAGTATGAGGTGCGCTCCGATATCATCGCAAAGACCTCGAAGCCTTGTAAGATAGCCTTCTGGATATACGAGCATGCCACCAGCTCCCATCAAAAGGGGCTCAACCACAACTGCACATACAGAATCTGCCCTTTGTCTGACCCTGTCTTCGAGTAAATCAAAACATTCAAGGGAACATCTTCTCCCTTTGCCTGGTTCATACCTTTCAAGCCCTGCAGGGCAACGGTAACAGTATGGGGCAGGCACCTTCAGGGAGTCAAAGGTAAGGTGGGAAAAGGGGCCCTCAAAGGCAGGCACTCCTCCAAGGCTCATGGTGCCAAGGGTGTCACCATGATAGCCCCTTTCAAGGGAGACAAAGAGTTGCCGGTTATCTACCCCAATGTTTTTCCAGTATTGAAATGACATTTTCAACGCAACTTCCACGGCAGTTGAGCCATTGTCTGAGTAGAAGAACTTGCACAGCCTGTCTGGCAGGATCTCCTTTAGCCTTTGGGCAAGCCCAATGGGGCCTTCATGGGTGGTTCCTGCAAAGTGTATCTGATCGAGCCTTCCAAGCTGCTTTCTTATCCGCTCAGCAATTGTCGGATGATTATGCCCGTGGATTATGCACCACCAGGACGAGATGGTATCAAAGTACCGCTTTCCATATCCGTCATACAGATATACTCCCTCTGCCCTGTCTATAAAAAGAAGGTCCCTTTGCTCAAAATCCTTCATCTGGGTATAGGGATGCCAGATGAGTTTCTTATCCAGGGATAGAAGAAGTCCAAGATCCATGGTCCGCTGTTTCCTCTCTTTATTTAATCTTCATGGCTTAATCAGAAAGTATGAAAAATCTCTCACGCTGGAAGCCTTTCCATTTGGATCAGTTTGCCATTTTCAGAAATATCCATAAGTGTGGATGCAATATGGGGGTGACAGGTGAAAAAAAGCACCTGTCTCTGCCTGGAAAAGTTCACCACTGCCTTTGCCGCAAGGGCCATCCTTTCAGGATCAAAGTTTACAAATATATCGTCCATCATAACCGGAATCTTCTGACCTTGGGGCTCACAAGTTGAGATGACTCCAAACCTAAGACACAGGTAAAGTTGCTCTGCAGTCCCGCGGCTTAGTCTTTGGGGCCGAATACGCACTCCTTTTTTTGTCAAAACGGCAAAGCCGCTTTCTGGATCTGGCACCACCTTTTTGTAACGCCCTTCTGTAATTTGGCTAAAATGGCTTGAGGCCTCTGACAAAACGGCTGGCTGATTCTCCCTTTCGAATCTCTCCTTTGCCTTGTCAATAAGGTGCTTTGAGATGGCAAGGACTGCCCATTTTCTCGAAAGACGCTTAAGCCTTGCTCTAAGGGACTCATACCTTAAAAGAAGCTCCTCATGCCTTTTTGAGCTGGTAAGCTCCTTTATCCTCTGAACCGCCTCGGCCCGCTCCTTATAAAGGAGATCGCGTTTTTCAAAAACATCTTTTCTCTGCCTTTCAAGCTCCCCCTTTTGCGCCTTAAGATCATGCAAGGAGTTCTTTGAAAAGGTGGAACAAACGGCAGCCTTTTCTGCATCAAGGCCAAGCCTTGCGCTTACAGAAAGGATAAGCTCGTTGATTTTGCCCTCAATTTCTTGAAGATCCTTTGCCTTTAAGACCTTCTCTTCAAACCCTTTAAGATCATCCACATGAAACCTTAAAAAGATGCCATCAAGCTCTTTTTTAAGGGCATCCATCTCCTTTTCCGTCTCAGTAAGCCTCTCCCTTCGAATGGAAAGCTTATCTTCTATCCTTTGATACTGCTCAAACCGGGCCCTTTCCTTATTGAATCTTTCAACCATAAGATCAACTGCATGAACAAGCCCGTCAAAGTGGGCCTGTGGAAAAATCAAGGAGGTCACCTCCTCTATCTGCCTTGTGGCAACCTCCTCCTGCCCCCTTAACTTGGAAAGAGAAAGTGAAAGTTGTTTTTTCTTGGTCAAAAGCCCGTTTAACCGCTCTATACGGGAGAAAAGATCAAGTATCACATCAGGCCCTTCTTCCAGATACTGCTCAAGGCCCTTGCCTTTCAAAAAATCGACCCATTTTGCCCTGAGCCTTTCTTCTTCTTTATGGGCCTTATCAAGTTCGTCACATACATTAGAAAGTGCCAAGGCTTGTCTTTCTTCCTGCTCTTTAAGCTCTAAGGCTCTTTCCTCAAGGGCCAGTGCCTTTGAAAGACTCTCACTGATTGCATCAAGCCTGTTTCTTAGATTTGTCAGGAAGTCTCCAAGATCCTCGCCTTGCTCTTTTTCAAAAAAGACATACCTTGACGTTAAAGAATCAATGGCCTTTAAGAGTTTGTCCTCCAAGGCCTTTTTCTCATGAAGAAGCTCGTTGTAACGTGTAATCCTTGCAGATAACTCCAATATAACCTTTGAAATCCTTTCATAATCATCAAGCCTTAGATCATGAGAAAGACCCTTTTTTTCTAAAAGATCCTGCCATCTTTGATGTATAAGCCTTTTTTGGTCCTCCAAGGCCCTTATCCTATTCTCAGTTTCATAAACGAGTCTTTTTTTCTCCTCAAGATCCCCATGTAAAAGCTCAATCTGGGAAAGGATCATCTTTTTTTCCTGCCAAAGGGCAACAAGGCCCTCTGTTTCTTGAACGATCCTGCCAAAGGATGAAACGACATCTTCTTTGCTTACGTGGAAAAGTTCCGCCGCCTTTTCAATCTTTTTCTCAATGGCGTCAAGCTCTTGTCTAAAAGAATCTTCTTCCTCGTCTATGCCCTTTAACTGGCTATTTTTATGTTGGAAAATGTCTTTTAGGACATCTCTTTTTTTCTTCAGATAAAGCGGAAGGGTTGATAAGACCAAAAAAAATGGTGCAAGATACCAGATACCCTCATAAAGGGAAAGGTAAAGGTTTCCCTTAAAGTATAAGAAACCAAGCAGCACGCCCCCGACGGGATAAATCAAAAAAGAGGCCTTAAAGGCCCTTTCCATGTATTTTTTCTTTCTTAAAAGATAATCTGTCTGCTCTATGAGCCTCTTTTTTTCAAGCCCAAGGGAGGAAAGAGAAGACCTGAGGTGCCTCATGGAAGACAAATCACCTGAAAGAGTCTTTACAAGGGCAGAAAGCTCCCCTGGATCCGCCTTAAAATGAGACGTCTTTTCATAGATGGAAGATAGCCTTTTCTTTCTGGTATCAAGCCCCTTTGAGATTTGGCTTAAATCCTCTTTTGCCTCAAAAAGACGATCCCCAAAAATGGACAGAGAATTTTGAACTTGCTGATTTTCAATAAAAAGCTTCCTGCCCTTTGTGAGAAGGGATTCAAGATCGTAACCAAGCACCTCATCCAAGGACCGGCTAACAAAAAGCCCCTTTAGCCTTTCAGCAATCAGGGCCCGGCACTGTAGAAGCTCTTCGTCAAGACGTCTTATTTGCCTAAGAAGCCCTTCTGCCTCTTTAAGAGAAGCATCCATCTCGGAAAGGCCCTTTTTACTGAGCCCCTTTACTTCTTCTTTGAGCCTTGAAGAGGCTTTTATCAAATCGTTTCTTTCACCTTTGACCTCGTCCAAGCCTGCCTGTCTTAGCCTTTTTTGTTCCAATAGGCCAAAAATTTTCTTTTTAATGCCATCAAATTCCTTCTTAAACCGTGATATGGATGAGCGCGCCGAAAGACCCGTATCAGTAGCAAGAACCTTATCCTCGCTCCAGCTTGGTCCAAGGTCCCTGAGACCTTGGGCTACCTGTTTTTCAAGCTCAGAAATTTCCTGCTCCTGTAAGGGGATCTGCCTTTCAAGGTTCAAGAAATGCTCCCTTTTTGATAAAAGGGCTTGGATCTTTTCACCCATGCTGACAAGCCTTTCATCAAAGCGGTTTCGTAGAAGTCCTGATTCAAGCTCTCCTATTTCTAAAGAAATGCCTGCCTTTTTATCAGACAGTTCCCCGAGCCTCTTTTGAATCTGAGCTGCCTTAGAAAGATCTTCACTTGATGGCCGGGCCTTTCCAAGAAGGGATTTCAACTTCGTCGCTCTGGAGTCAAGTTTTATAAGTTCAAGATAGTCTGGCCAGCACTCAAGAAGCTGATTCGTCTTTTGAAAATTGGTCTCAAGCCCGACAAGGCCTTTTTCAAGCTCTGCAAGCTGCACGTTGAGAGAACTTATGAGTCTTTTTAATTTATTATATTCGCCAAGCTCGTCTTTGGCCCTTGAAAGCTTGGCCCTTAACCCTTCAAGTTCAGACAGGACCTTGTTTATCTCCTGCTTATGGCCACCAGGTCTAAAAAGTGCAGACAGATCTCGCTCAAGTCTTTTGGTAGTTGAAGGAATGGCAAGGATTGCGGCCCCAAATCCTGCCCCATAAATGGCCTCTTTTATCTGTGAGCTGCTAAGGCTTTCAAGGTTTTGAAGTTCATCAAGGCCAAAACCAAAGACGTTTTCATAAAGATCCCTTGTGACATTTCCCAAAAGGCCCTGAAGGTACCCTTCAGGAAGTGGCCCTTCATGTTCTCCGTAAATCTTTAAAGTGGCTTTGGTGCTACGTATACCATCAAAGATCCTTTTTCTTTCTATGAAAATATCACCCTTTTTATTTACGCTAATACCAAGTTTTCCTCCATAGGTGCCAGGTTCAGGCGGCTCATAACCTCTTTGATTTTTTCGCCTGTCCGGAAAGCCAAAAAGCATCGCCTTTAGAAAGGCAAGTAGGGTTGATTTGCCTGCCTCGTTTCCCCCTAAGAAGACGTTTAGTCCTGGTGAAAGGCCATTAACACGAAAGTCTTTCATGAGGCCATAGGCTCTTATGTCTATCTCAGTGATTATCATTTCCCAGGCCGTTCGAGCAGGTCCAATAGCAGATACTGGGCCTCGACTATCATGCGTTTTTTCTCTTCAGGGTCAAAGGAGATCTTGAATTTGCGAAATCTCTTGTTCATAAAAAGGGATTTAAGGGGGCCATCCTCTGTTTCAAGACCTGATATGTCAGCAGAAATACCTTCTGCCTCTTTCAAGACGTAAGCAGACAGGTCCCCTGCCCCTTTTCTGCTTTCAATGTCTATGGCAGGCCTGCACCGGTTCCTAACTGCCTCCACAAAAATCGGGGGCTCCCTTTCCTGAAATATGGCCCTAAGTTCCTCTGCAATCTCCTCCTCAAGGGGTTCAGATACCAGCTTGTCATAGAAGGAGCATGTGCCCGTAAGTCCAATCCTTGCTATAAGGCCTCTTCCTTTTACACCCTTTAGACTGTCATGAAGTTTTTCCAATTGTGCAAAGCTCTTGTCAAAAAGGTCAGATACATCGCTAATACCGCTTACATCAATTTCCATCTCCATCCATCGCACTGTATCAGTTTCCAAAAAAGTGGGACTAACATTGAAATCCTCATCCACTTCAATAAGATAACATCCCCTTTGGCCTTGTTCCTTGAAACTCCTTCCCTGAATGTTTCCGCAGTAGATTGCAAAGGGGTCCTGAATAAGCACCTCTTTCTTGTGAATATGCCCGAGTGCCCAGTATTGGCACCTGTCTGTTTTAAGGTCGGAAAGGCTGCAGGGTGCATATGGGTCATGATCCTTTCTGCTACCAACACAGCAGTGTAGCATGGCTATCTTGAAGGCATCTTCAGGCCCCTTGGGAATCATCCTGGCCAAGTTTCTCTTTTCGCTTTTTTTCTCAAAGCTCATGCCCCATATTGCAACATCTATCCCTTCTTTTGTTCTAAACATGTGCCAGGTGGGAGATTTTGAAGGAAACACAACCACACTTTCCGGAAAGCTTACTGCCTCTTTCATGAAACTTAGAGGATCGTGATTTCCATGCACCACAAAGACCTTGATACCCTTTTCCAAAAGTCTGTCAAAACCTTTTTTAAGATGAAGAATGGCCCTCAAATTCCCCTCTTCAGAATCGACAAGGTCTCCACATACAAGGACAAACTCCACGTCCTTTTTGATGGCAATGGAAACCACGTTGTCAAAGGCCTTGTATGTGGCCTCTGTCAAAAGGGATGAGGCGTGTTCATTCAACCTGGAAAGCCCCTTAAACGGGGTGCCAAGGTGCAAATCAGAGGTATGTATGAAACGAAATTTTTTCATGGACCAAGCCAAAATGTTAGAACGTCCTTGCCCTTGATGGGTTGAGTAGCTATAAACAGGTCTGAAAGCTTACCACAAGTTACTCGAGGCAACCAGGACCTTAGTTTCGAATTTGTGGTAAAATGAACAAAAAGGCATGCGCTACCATGAAATGGCTAAGAGGATTCAGGAAATGGATATGGACTGATCTTCCTGCCGATGAGCAGGAAGGTATTGAGACCTCCATAAAGTCGGTTCTGCGTGTCATATGTCTTGTGATTTCCGGTTTTTCAAGGCACCAACTGGAACTCAGGGCCAGTGCCCTTACATACATGGTCATCCTTTCCATAGTACCTGTTCTTGCAATGGGCACCGCCCTGGTAAAGGGCCTTGGTGCAGACAACTACATGAAACAGGCCGCATACAAGATGCTTAGTGAAATGGAGGCCATCTCAGAGCCACCGGTCTTTACCACCAATACAACCGCCTCAAATGCTACAGCCGAAACATTCCATTCCCAGGCCACCAAACACCTCAAGGTGGCCCTTGACAAGATATTTGAATACGTGGACCGGACGAACTTTGCAACCCTTGGCTGGCTTGGCGTCATTGTTTCTCTTCTTACGGTAATAGCCCTAATGGCACATATCGAGGAGGCCATGAACACCATCTGGGAGACGAAAAAGGCCCGAGAGATAGGAAGAAAGATGATAGATTACATTGGCCTTATCGTGTTGATGCCCCTTTCCATAAACATCGCATTCTGGGCAATAACTGCAAACCAGAGCAAGGCCTTCCTTGAAAAGATGACATCCTCGCTAAAGATCTCATGGATTTTACCCCTTGTGATCAAGCTGCTGCCGTTTCTAATCATAATTGGCACCTTTTCCATACTTTACTGTTTTATGCCAAACACCTGGGTTAGATGGAGAAATGCAGCAATTGGTGGAATGGTTGGAGGGGTAGGCTGGATAGCTGCCCAGACCCTTTATATCAAGATGCAAATAGGCGTTGCCAGATACAATGCCATCTATGGATCTTTTGCCTCCCTTCCGCTTTTCATATTTTGGGTTTATGTGGGCTGGATAATATTCCTAATGGGGGCAGAAACCACCTATGCGGTTCAAAACCTAAAACGGCTAAATCCCTTGAGAAAACCCCTCACTCCACTGGACAAACTTGCCCTGGCACTGGATGTCTTGTATGTGACTTACGAATGTTTTGAAAGCGGCAGAAAGATAACTGCAGACCTTCTTTGCGACCGGCTTGGAAGGCCCCTGCCAGAGGTGGACGAGGTGCTTGAAAGCCTGCTTGAGGCGCAGATTCTGGTTAAAACTGCAAATCGAACGGCTTATCTTCCTGCCATGTCGCCCCAAAAACTAAATACCGAACTTATTTTTAAGGCGGTTTGTGGGCCACTTGATGAGATCAAGACACCAGGGGAGAAACTTGCTGCCAGGATCTATAGAAAGGCTGTGGAGACCGCTACTGGATTTTCAAAAAGGAACAATACTTTTGAGCAGGAGGACGGGAGAATATCAAAATAAAAAAGGGGGCCAATGCCCCCGGTTCAACAAATTAAAAGATGTGAAAAATTAAAATCTCTTT
>JALSQG010000078.1 GCA_026985565.1 Deltaproteobacteria bacterium | reverse complement strand
AAAGCAAAACATCAAAACAAAAAAACATTGTTAAGGAACTTATAGACAGGGCGCAAAAATGTAAATGTCCGGCCAATTATACACTGAAGCAGCGTTTGGCAGATAGCTTGAACAATCAAGGTCTTGACTCTGATGTGGAAAGTAGGGCGAGAGGTTTTATTCAAGATGCCAGAAATCTTGCTGTCTTCCAGAAACAAGGACCCACCTTCTTCAAATCAGAGCAGGATGGCCTAAGATTTCTGAAAAGGCTTATGAAAGCCATATCGAGGAAGGTACCATGCAGGCAACAGGAAATAATGGATCTCGTTTTTTACATCTATGCCAAATTGACTGGTTCGGATGTTGTGAAAGCGCCTTTTCTTGTAGGCCCTCCTGGTACGGGCAAGACATACCTGGTGGAGTCTCTCGTAGAAGCAATGAACATATGCGGAATAAGCACGGGATTTTACAGGGCGGTTTGTCGGCACGATGTTACAGGTTTACACGTCACAGGCCTTGAGGGTGATTTGATTGGAACCGAATGCATTTATTCAAATGCCCAACCAGGCATGATTGCAAAGTTACTTGTTTCAGATGGAAATGATCTTGCCTTCATTTTCATAGATGAACTTGAGAAGGGTATCGGAACTAACATTGGTCTTATGCTGAATCTTTTCGATCCATCAGCGCCTCTTAAAGACCATTTCTTGAATGGAGTTTTTCGAACCGTTCCCCACGACCTAAGAAAACGGCTCCTTGTGGTGGCAGGCGGAAATAATCACCTGATGATTGAGAAAATATCAGAATTAAGGGACAGGTTAGATCTTATCCCATTCACGCCCTATTCTGTGCAAGAAAAAATTGCGGTTGTAACCAGGATCTATAAAGAAAAAATGTCCTCTGTTGCAACCAATAAAATAGGCGAGCAAAGGATCAAAAAAAGGGCAGAAAGGATATTAAAGACAAATGAAGATATGAGCATTCGACACCTGCTTGCCTCTATTGAAAAGGAGCTGTTGCTGGGAAAGCTCTTGAACAAGAATGATTATCACTTGGAGCAGGATCCCTGGCAGCAGCTTGCAACCAAGCCTACTAAAAGACGCGTGGGATTTACTGCCAAACATTAAGAGGGAGAAAAGCTTGAAGACGAGGGGCCCAGCCCCTCTCAACTGTTAAAACAAGGGAGACGATTTATGAAAAAAACAGAAGAAAAATCTTATTATTCTTCAATTGGTCAATTGGTTTGTAACGCCTTGCTTGAAATACAGGCTTCATGCCCAAATCAAGACGGCGGAACCTTCTGCCCCAGAAAGGCATGCTGTTTCCCCTGTGATTCAAAAGAAAATGACAGGCAAGGCCCTGTCTTCAATTTCTATGCTGAAAGGCATGTATGTCTGCTTGAAGCCTTGAATGAAGGGAATTTAGACGTGGCAAAGATAAGAGCCAACGAGGAATATATCTGTTGCATGCGTTGTTTCTGTACTGCCATTGCCAACGATTTTGATAAATATGTCAGGGTCAGAAAGTCCATGTCCTATGATGAATGGAAAAGGTGGGCAAAGAAAGTTACATCGAGCTTGCCAAAGGGGTCTAATGCCAAAGATGTCTTGAAAAAGCATAGGGAGGCATATATAGGCCTTCAGATGGCGCACAAGAGGCGTTTTTAACCCATTATGTAGCATTTGAGTTCTTTAACCCAGATTATGCAGCTCGCAAGTTTGCCGAAGATGCGAGGCGGAGGACACGCAGACGTACTTTGGTACTTCAAGTGTCCGACAACAAAGCAGATTCGGTAAACTTGCGAGCCCCTTGCGGCTTCAAATGCCTGAGATTTAATGACCAAAAAAGATTCACCTTTTGGGTGAAGACAATTACGTAAAAAGATGAGGATAACCATTTAATTATTCTAATAAAATCCTTTTCTCAGGCATTTGAAGTGCATAATCTGGGTTTAACGGACGGGTGTAAGTTGCCATCCAAAAGGGGTTATCTCTACTTTTGCCTTTACATGAAGCGGGCCTGAGAAGTTGACTGGAACTGGGTACAAGATCCATATCCTGCCGTCTGTAAATGTGCCATGATTCCTGCTGCCGTAATTGCCTTTGGCAAAAGCCAGATTCTTCATGGAGACTTCTCTGGGAGGCCTTGACATCCATCCCCATGCCCATCCGTCAATCTCTATGATTTTGCCAGCAAAGGCCTGGGGATTGGCAGCTATCTGTTCAAGGACAGACAGGTTTTGGTTTGTGGAACTGGGATGTTCTTGAGGTAAGGGCCTATCAGGGCCAACGAATAAGTGAAGGCTTTCAAAGTCTGAGACTGCCACTATATTTCCCGCTGCGGCTCCGTCCAATACAGTTGATTGATTTGCCATGCATATGTCCTGGACCCATGCAAGATCCTTGCTTCTTAAGATCCTAAGACAAAGCCGCTGCCGCCTGAGGTAGCGCCCTTTGTAGGAAACAAGGCCTCCATTTGGAACAAAGCTTGCCAAATACCGCTCTTCAGGCAAAAGGAAGAAAAGGCCTCCCCTTTTTGCAGATGTTCTAATGTTCTTTACCCTGCCTGTTCTTGTGTCTATGTCCACGCACCTAAGACGCCCAAGGTCATAACAAAAAAGCCTCTGGTCCTTGGATGAAAAGATAGCTTGCTGCAAAAAACTGGCCTTCTGAGGAAGGTCTACCCTGTGGAGCAACCTGCCGCTTCTGTAATCCCAAAGCTGTCCAAGGCTTGTAAAAGCCCAGGGGTGCATACTGGCAAAAACAAAAGGGTGTCCGCTTCTGACCCTGAAGATGCGCTCTTTGGTTGATATTTTCCAAATTTCATACTGTGCCTTGCCGTTATAAAGGGCAACCACAGGTTCCCTTGGGTGAAAAATGAATCCATCGTAATGAATAGTTTTACCAAAGATGTCTCCTGAGCCGCCTGCACAAAAATCAAATCGATATTTCAAAAGGTTGCCGTCCTTTAAATTCAAGAAACAAAGCTGCCTTTTGCTCAAATCTTTCATATCCTTATAACAGTCAAAGCCAATCACATTTGGAAGGGGCGTAAAGGCCACTCTTTGTGCAATATTTGCAAAAATCCAGGAGCGAACTCGCTTTTTTATGTCAAGATCTATGATTGATATTTCACCAAGCGGATGAAGACGGCCCTTTTCGTCTTCAACGCCCATATCTGTCAATACGGCTGCAAGTCTTGCATTTTTTGAAATTGAAATAGATACCACAGGGGCATTGATGCCAAGGGGTATCTTTGAAACACTGCCCCCTTTATCCACAACCAAAATGCCGGTTTCTCCAACATTTCCAACTGGCTCCCGCATAGCCTCTGGATGGGCCTTTGCGTACAAAAGGGCGCCTTTTATGAAAAGAGGGACGGTCTCCTTTATAAGGGTCGGGGGCAAAAGGTAGCGAAGCCAGGAAGGGGCCTTGGCCTCTATCTCATCAAGGGTCTTATGACCTTCTTTTCTAAAGGCCCTATCCATATTTTGCCATGAGCCATAATTCGTCCTCACACTTTCGTCTATAATGGCACTGATACGCCTTTTTTCTGCTTCTATTTCGGAAGGGGTTGGAGTGATCTTGCTCACATATCCAAAGACGGCAAATTCCTTAGATGAGGCAGAAGGAGTGTAATAGTAGGTACCCGGTATTTTCTCCACCTTGAAGGGTGTAAACGGTTGGCCCCAAACAGGAATAACCGAAAACAGTATGAAGGGAATAACAAGGATACCGTATCTTTTCATATAGCATCCACCTCCCCCGAGCGTCCATGCTTTACTGGTGCAATACCACTTACATAAACCACCTGCAACTACAATCGGTTATGAAAAAGTGTCTCGATTTTTTCCTGAGTTCATGTGGTCGTGTGGTCTTTGACCAGAAAAGTTTTTGGTGATATAATTTTTTTTGAAAAATGTGCGGAGGTGGTTTATGAGCTGGACCATTGTTTGTGATCTTACCATGGACCGCTTTAGCGGCAATCGTGTATTAGACAATTCCCCATTTCACAACCACGGCACAATGATAGGTGCAATCTCTTCGCATGACGGCTATGTGAGCTTAAATGGCCCTGATGCCCAGATAGAGATCCCGGTCATCAACGATAGCTTGCAAGGATTTGCTGCCCTCAAGGTCCAGGCATTTATCCGGCCAAGACAGATAACCCACCGTTACAACATCGTAGAAGGCTGGATGTCCTTTGCCTTTTTCATCGAGTCGGATGGATGTCTCAGTGGAACCGTTTTTGATGGTGCCAACTGGAAAGGACCTCACAGTCGCTCAGCGCAGGTGCCCATGAATGAGTGGTCACGGGTATGCTTCGAATATGACGGGGTAAGTTTAGCAAAGTTGGTACTGAACAATAGAGTGGTTGGTTCCAGTTTTGAGATGTCGTACAAGGTGGCACAGCCTCGCCAGGTCATTACCATAGGCCATTGGCCACGAGGCGATCATCGTTACACCTTTCAGGGAGATATTGGTCATATAAGGATAGAGAGGCGAAATCAAGAAGATATTTGGCGTGATGCTCTGGAAATATTGTATTGCAGACGAAAACTGACCCCATTGCAATTAAGCGCAAGGCGCGAGCTCGAATTTCTGCTAAGGAAACTTCCTGCCAAAGAGCAGCAAGAAATCACCAAGTGCATGCTACAGCAGTTAGCTTTGCTCCGGAAGATGCTAAACCGAATCAGAGGTGACAGCCCCAAGGAAGTGGCAATTTTGAGACGCTTTGGAGACGAATTGAGGCAGGCATGGTGTTGCAGTTTAGACGTAGGGAAAGCTGTGGAAATCCTGAAGAGACTTTTCCGTCACCTGAAGAAGGTATATGGAGGTGCACGAAGTGCGGAAGAGATGTTTGAAGAATTGGTAGAGTTAAGCAGGATGTGCGCAAGAGAAGGGCCACATTACAAAAGGATGCAAGAATTGATGCTTATTATTTTCCCCGAGCTTAGGAGCAGCCAAGAGGCGCTGAAGCAACTTTTTAAAAATGCATAAAGGGATATAAAGGGAGAAAGAAATGGGTGGAAGATTAGACTCAGGATGCAAACAGAACAATCCCTTAATAAAAGACGCCTATGAAAAACTTGCCAGGGCCTTTGCACCAAGACTCTATTTTGATCCGCAAGAACGGTTCTTTCCCGTGGACTTGATGTCGGCGGTAAGAAATTCATCTCTTTGGAGGCTTCAGGCCACCAGTCCAGACGTAGAGCCAAGTGCTGTTCTTGTAAGGGATACGGGGTTGATAGACCCCATCATGGATTTGTCTTCTGCCTCTAAAGAATATTTTATGACGGTGTGCGGTGTAGAGGAGAAGACCGAGGAGATAGATGGTATTCTTCACAAATTTCCTGTCCCCTTGATAGATGATATCTATGAGCTTTATTCCTCAGGTAAAATTTCTGCTCGTCTGACTATTTATGCCTCTGTATGCAGGGCCAATGAGGCTATCAATAGCCATTTAGTCAATCAGCCAGGATGTAAGGGTGGAGACAAGGAATTAAGGGCTGCCTTAGCAGAAGGAGGGCTTATAATCAACTACTATATGTACTTCCCAGCATATGAGTCACCGGAATTTGAGGCAGAAGGGGATTGGTCGGGAATTTCTATCATCTTTCCACCTCCTGTCATTGATGAAAGTGGTGGGATCGATGTGAGAGATCCTGGCAATCAGCCTCTATTTGCCGTTTATTACAAAAAAGTTATTCCGTGGATTTATTCTGATAATTGGAAAGCTGCCTTTTATTTTACTGCAAGTTATAGCGAATTTCGTAGATGGGAGTCTGTTACAAAGGAACGGGATGCGGATTTAGGCATTGATACCCATCCTGTAGTTTATATTTCTCTTGGCAGACATAATTGCTATTTTGAACCAACGGAGCAAAATATAAGTATTATGAATGGAGGATTATTCTCAACAGAGGACATAGAAAACGGCTCCCTTTCACCCGGGCCTTCGGATCGGACTATAACCGGTGGTTCAAGCTGGGGTGAAGTCATTCTTGACTCAGCAATCATCCTACCTGCGTCTTTAATACTTTTCTTGGTCGCACTTTGTGCCACAGGATGTGAAAATCCTTTTGAATTCGACCCGGTTATCACCCCTCCTGATTATGACGCGGAAGATAAGGTGGATGAAGGAGGGTATCACGTCACACAAAGTGATAGCGGTTCAGGGTATCCGTCCAACCCTTCAAGTGATATCCCAGAAGATAGACGAAATCTGGATTTTGAACTTGTTTATGTGGATCTTGAAAATAGAGAGCTTGAAACATTGTGGACCTATGAGGGGGCATGGGGAGGAGCAGTTGTTTTAAACGACTATGCCTCAGACGGGTCTTTGCTTAGACAGTGGGGTTACTATAAGGGTTTTAGAAGGCCAATACTTTCTGCCTGGTTTCTGTGGGATCTGTTCAGAGACTGGACCTACGGCTGCGCTGGAACGGTGGAGGAACCAACACCCTGATGGTAAAGACAATCAGTTTATTATAAGGAGGGATAGAAAGAATGAAGGCTTTGCTAAAATTAATCACCTATGTCTTTATTTTTTTGATACCATTTTGTGTTTACTGTAGTGAATCCCTCGGCGCAATTGCTTCAAGTGACTACTGGGATGGCGGTTCGCTTAATGACTGGAAGGGCAACACGGCTTGGACGCAGGTCTCCGTGGCAAGCCCAGGGGGTAATCCTGCAGGCTATCTATCATCAACCAGCAAGCCCGGTGGCAATCCATCAAATACCATAGGCGCCCTTAATGAAAGTTACCGCTATACAGGCAATTATACGGCAGCAGGGGTAAACCAAGTCTCATTTGATCTTAAGCTGGTGTCTGGCCAGGTCACCTGGGTGGCCTTTCGCGTAAGGTATCACGATGCCAGGTATAACGGTTGGTATTACCGATTGAGTTATACACCTCTTACTACAACACACATGTCTCCTGTTCTTCCCCTGGGCGAATGGGTGCATTTTGACGTACCAATAAACCCCAATTGGACCGATGCCGAGGCAAAGGCAGCGGGCTGGCAACAGGAGCCTTCCAGCCCATCTTTTAGTGAAACCATGTCTGATGTTTATACGGTTGAAATCAGGCTTTATTCTTCCAATTTAGGAAACACAACCCTGGGTATAGACAACTTTGTTCTTTATGCTAACAGGCCAGGCCCCATAACAACGGCTTGGCCTCCAAACTTCCAGGAACGTTTGACAGGCCTATGGTATGACAGAAATGAACCAGGAAACGGTGTTGCCATAGAAATGCAGGGGCAGAAGGCATTTATTGCCTGGTTCAGCTTTGAACGACACAGCAGCTCAGGAAATGAAACTGCAGAAGACAATGCCACAAGTTGGGTGGCCTGTAGCGGAAATGTGACCAGGCTTGCATCTGTATCCTGCCGTGCCCAAAAGTGGGAAGGCTGGCCATGGGGCGATGCCTACAGTCAGCCTGTAGTATCAGAGCGGCCTTTCCGAATGGAGACATGGTTTAATTACACCAGCTTCAACGATGATTCTAACGACTTTATCAATTTTTATATGTATTATCTGGGCCCGCTTCCTTTTAAATCCAAACATCTGGTACGGTTCATGCGGGACTTTTCGCCAGGCGATCCAGATTCCCGAAACCTTACAGGCTGGTGGTACGATCCTGCTTACAATGGTATGGGTTTTTTCATAGAGGCAAGGGGCGGAACACTTGTGCTTGTCTGGTACAACTATGGCGACAATGGAGCTCCAAGGTGGTGGACAACGAGTGGTGCTTTCCCGGATGGAGCCCAGACATATACAGGGGTTCTAAACGGATGGCATAATGGGGAGTGTTTTCTTTGCGACTATTACAAACAGCCCTGGATGGTAGCTGGTGAGGCAGGAAATATTACCATAAATTTCATTGATTCATCCCATGCAACAGTGGACATAAACGGTATCACCTTAAACATCCAAAGATTTACCATCCCTTAATCCGTAGAAAAAGGCCAGGGGCTAAGGCGAGGTAAGGCCAAAGGCCCCTGGCAAAAGGCCTCATTTGCATAAGTAAGACAGCAAGAGAAGATTGATTTTTGCTTTCTCTTTTTAGTAAAAGAGCCTGCTAAGCCAGACAGAGGCAAGAATTCCTGCCGCATCTGCAAGTAGGGCAGCACTTAATGCGTGGCGGGTCTTGGTTATGCCAACTGAGCCAAAATAGACTGCAAGCACATAAAAGGTTGTCTCTGTTGAACCCTGCATAACAGAGACAACAAAGGAGAGAAAGCTGTTTGGCTGCCTGTTTACAATCTCAGACATTATGCCAAAGGCGCCGCTTCCGGAAAGGGGCCGCATAAGTGCCATGGCAAGTGCCTCAGGAGGCATGCCAATAAGATTAACTACTGGTGAAAGAAGCCTTACAAACAGATCCATTGCACCGCTTGCCCGTAACATCCCTATTGCGACAAATATAGCCACCATGAAGGGTATTATCCGTACGGCAGTATCAAAGCCCTCCTTTGCCCCTACTGTCAGGCTTTCATACACCCTTACCCCCTTGAGGAATCCATAAATGAGAAAAAAAGAGATAAGTATGGGAATAAGCCAGGATGACAGTTGCCCGACATTTTCAAAGGAGAGGCCGTTTTTGCTCCAGGTTTCATAAAGCCTTGTCAGGGAGGCAAAGCAAAAGGCAGAAACTGCAATGACTATGAAGATTTTTCCCCATAAAGACACGGAAAAATGGCCTTCTTCCTCTCTTTTTTCTTTTCCATCCATGTCCAATTCTTCATCTGTATGCACGAAGGCCTCCAAGTCCCCAGGGCTTATCACAGGGTCTTGGCCGCCTCTTTTTTCAAGCCACTTAGCCGCAACTATTGCAACCAAGGTGGAGATCGAGGTTGCAAGCAGGGTGGGAAAAAGAATGTCAGCAGGCCTGTGACATCCGGCAGCCGCCCTCACTGTGATTACGCCAAGTGGAAGCAGTGTGACATTGGAAGTGTTGATGGCAAGAAATAGACACATGGCATTTGTTGCCACCCCTTCCTTGCAGGAAAGCTCTTTCAGCTTTCTCATGGCCTTTATTCCCATGGGAGTGGCAGCGTTTCCAAGGCCAAGGGCATTGGCAGACATGTTCATTATCATTGCAGACATGGCAGGATGCTCTGGTGGCACTGACGGGAAAAGTCTTACCATGACGGGCCTTATGAACCTTGCAATGGCCCTAAGCATGCCTCCATCTTCAGCAACCTTCATGAGCCCAAGCCACAAAGCCATGGGACCTATAAGATGAATTGCAAGGGTGACTGCTGCCTTTGCCGAGTCGAAGGAAGCCTTTGTTACTGCATCCATCTTTCCTGTATAGGCAGCGGTTATCGTTGCAACAAGTATCATTCCGAGCCAGATGGAGTTTATGGCAGCAGGTTTCTGATTCATGAGACATCTTCCTAAAAGGTATATTGACTTAAGTCAATGTTATCCATTGCATCTTGAATATTTTAGAGTCAAAAAGTCCAGATCTTTGCGGAAAGGAAAAATATGAAAAAACTTAGAAAGATTATCCACATAGACGAAGAGCTTTGTAACGGTTGTGGTCAGTGTGTGCCTGCATGTGAAGAAGGGGCAATAGAGATAGTTAATGGAAAGGCGCGTCTTGTAGCAGAAAAATATTGTGATGGCCTGGGTGCATGCCTTGGGGAATGTCCTACAGGGGCCCTTCAGATAGTGGAAAGAGAGGCAGAGGACTTTGATGAAGAGGCAGTACATGATTATTTGGCCAAAAAGACCGGGCAGAAAGGTTCTTCATGCCCCTCTTCAAAGGTTATGGATCTTGGCCCGGTTTCTTGTGAATGTGCCAACAGGCCAGACTATATCAGGGAAAAGGAATCACTCCTTGGCCACTGGCCCATACAGATTCGTCTTGTACCGCCCCATGCCCCCTTTTTGAATCAGGCAGATCTGCTTGTTGTAGCAGACTGTACGGCTGTTGCCTGCCCGGATTTTCATGAGCGATTTGTAAAAGGAAAGGTGATACTCATGGGGTGTCCCAAGTTTGATGATCAACAGGAATATGTTGAAAAATTCAAAGAAATATTTATAAAAAATAATATACGCTCAATATCTACAGTCATAATGGAAGTGCCCTGCTGCTCGGTGATGCTTGGAATCCTAAAAAAGGCCATAGAGAAGGCAGGTAAGGTCCAAACCATCAACTATACAGTTATAGGAATAAAGGGGCCTGTCATAAGAGAGGGAGTTGAAATGCCCTGATGGCGGGTGATCAATTAGTTTACAATTTACTTTTCAATAATTTTCATCTAAAATTTAACACAAACAAAAAAGGAGAAAGGAGAAGGAGCTATGAAGAAGAGTTTTTGCTATGTAAGTTCTTTGGCCTTCTTCTTTGTGGTCAGTCTCATTGCAGGCTCTGTGTTTGCAGGGAACGTCTGTATTGACTGTCACAAGAAGATCTCGCCAGGGCAGGTCAAGGATTGGTCTGTGAGCAAACATGCTGAGAACGATGTAACTTGTGATGTTTGCCATGGTGACAAACACACCAGCGCAAAGGATGTGGACAAGGTTGTCCTTCCAGATGAGCACAAGTGCGCAGAGTGCCATGAAGAGCAGTTTAATTCTTTTAAAAAGGGCAAGCATCAGTTTGGCTGGACGACCCTGAATGCCCTTCCTGTCACCCATGTTGAGCCAGATGAGCTGATGGAAGGCGGAAGGGGCTGCGGCGGATGCCACAACATGGGCATAAAGACAGAGGCACAGAAAAAGGATCAACTTGCAAAGGGTTATCGTTATCAGACCAACTCCTGCGATGAGTGCCACACCCGCCACAGCTTTTCCAAGAAAGAGGCGCAGAATCCAAGGGCATGTCAGCAGTGCCACATGGGTTATGACCACCCTCAATGGGAGATGTGGTCATCCTCAAAGCACGGCGAGCGTTACTTTGCCAAGGTACAGGGTTTCCTTCCAAAGGATGCCCAGGCACCAACTTGTCAGTTCTGCCATCTTCCAAATGGCACCCATGAAAACCGAACTGCGTGGGGTTTTCTTGGCGTACGTCTTCCCATAAAGGACAAGGAGTGGGCAGATGCCCAGGTATGGCTTCTTAAGGCCCTTGGCGTCCTTAATCCAGAAACCGGGAAGCCAACTGCCCGTCTCGCTGCTGTAAAGGCAGTCCAGATGGCAAAGCTTGACCAGAAGTCCTGGGAGACCGAAAGGGAAAAGATGATAAAAAGGTGTACCACATGTCATTCTGAAAACTATGTGCGCGCACAGATGAAGATGGGGGATGAGATGATAAAGAAGACCACCATCCTCCTTGCTGAAGGCATCAAGATTGTGGCAGGCTTGTACAAGGATGGAATCTTGAAGAAACGCGCCGATCAGCCATTTGCTTTTCCTGATTTTCTCTATTTCATGAGGACAGACTATCCCAAGGCCTCAAGTGACAGTTATAAATCCATGGATAAGAATCTTTCTTACATAGAGCAGGTACTCTTTCAGATGTACATGAAGCACAGGATGAGGGCATATCAGGCATTCTTCCATGTAAATCCTGATTATGCTTACTGGTATGGTTGGTCCATGATGAGCAAGGACCTTGGTGAGATAAAGGAGCTTGCCGCCCAGATGCGGGCAAACCACAAAGGCAAGATGTAAGACATAGATTATAAAGACAAAGTCTTATTTAATCAAAGGCCCCCACGAGGGGCCTTTTTTATTGATGGGGAAGGTGTTAAGAATCTCCAGTCAGCATTTTTAAGTCTTCTTGATAGGAAAGTTGCATATCATGCGCAAGAGCGGTTTTTGGGCACAAACAGAATGAATCCACCATGACTGTACTACTTTTTTCTTTTGCAAAGCTTTGTGCCGGCCTTGCCCTTTTGGTCGGTGGAGCCGAATTTCTCACTGACAACTGTATAATAATTGCAAGGAGTCTGGGTGTAAGTCCTATGATTATCGGCCTTACCGTGGTTGCCTTTGGGACCTCTGCACCAGAATTTTTTGTTACAGTAATGGCAAATATCCGCGGACAGGCAGATCTTGCAGTTGGTAACATAATAGGAAGCAATATTGCCAACATAGGTCTTGTTCTGGCCGCAGCTGCCATAATACGGCCCTTCCCTGTTCATCGTAGAATTGCAAGGGTGGAACTTCCCTTTCTGGTCATGTCTGTCATTTTGATGGGACTTGCCGCATGGTTCGAGGTGCTTTCAAGGCCTGAGGCAGTCATCCTGCTCCTGTCATTTTGTGTATATCTTTATTTTCTTGTTGAAAACCGTACGTCTTACTCTCACTCTGGAATTACAGTGGAAAAGACATACCATGAAAATCCACGGTTCATGGTACGTTCCACTATTATAGCTTTAAGTTTCATTGCCCTTATTTCTGGCTCGCACCTTCTGATCCAGGGAGCCGTGTCCATTGCACGCTTTTTTAACTGTCCTGAACTTATCATCGGACTTAGCTTAACCGCAGTGGGTACATCCCTTCCAGAACTTGCAAGCACCATTTCAGCCATCAGGAGAAGGGAGTCAGGGCTTGTCATAGGAAACGTTATTGGAAGCAACTTTGCAAACACCTGTGGCGTTCTTGGAATAGCAGCCCTAATAAGGCCTATCCCTATTAACCATCATGTGCTCGTTGCAGACTTTCCTGTGATGGCAGCCTTGAGTCTTGTGCTTATACCTCTTTTCAAAGATGGGTATCTTTCTCGAAGGGATGGTTTCATGCTTCTTTTTGCATATTTGGCCTATATTTCCATTATTTATTTGAAAATGTAACAGTTTCTAATTATAAATTCATGATTGACATTTGTTTGTGGAAAGGGCTTTGTGTTCAATCCTTTTGGAAGGGGAGCCGAAAGGATTGAATAAGGGACGCCCAAAAGTGTAATAGTCCAAAGGGAGGGACAAGACATGCACAAGAAATCGTTAACGCCTTTCATCATTTTTTTCGTGAGCATCTTTTGTTTTGGTAGCGCATATGGTGCTGGCTTTCAGCTCTTTAACGAGCTTTCTGCAAGGACTGCCGGTCTTGGCGCAGCCATGACTGCAAGGGCAGATGTTGTTGAAAGCGCCTGGTTCAACCCAGCAGTCTCTGCTATGCTTGATGGCCCCAAGTTCATGACGGGTATGTCAGCAGTGATTCCTCAGATGAAGCTTGAGTCAGACAATTATCGTGCAGACATGAAAGACAAGGTCTATCCTTTGCCCCATGTTTATGGTGCAATGCCCCTTGGTGACAAGTTTGGCCTTTCCATGGCCATAAACGTGCCCTACGGGCTTACCACCGAATGGAGTAACGATTGGCGCGGAAAATATTATGCAGTCTATACAGAGCTTCGCTGTCTTTTCATCTCTCCGGCAGTTGCTGTTAAGCCCTTTGACTGGCTTTCCTTTTCGGCTGGTCCAAACTTCGTCTATGCAACCGCTGACATGAGAAGGGCAGTCAGTCCCAAGGTGCCAGGACTAAAGTCAAACATGAAGGGAGAGGACTGGGCATATGGCTACACCGTCTCCATGATGGCAAAGCCGATAAAGGACTGGAGCCTTGGAGTCACCTATCATTCCCAGGTTGATCTTGGGCTTAGAGGCACAGCACGCTACTCCATGAGCATTCCCCCCTTTCCAAAGTCAGATATGTGGCTTGATGTGAGCCTTCCCCGCACGGTATCCATTGGTGTGGCCACCACTGCAGTAAAGAATTTTACCTTCTCCATGGACATAGTTTGGACAGACTGGTCTTCTTATGACAGCCTTGACTTTGTGTATGCAAAGGCCCCGGGGACAGGAAAGCCTGGTGTAGTCAGTGTGCCAAGAAACTGGGAAGATGCATGGGCATTCAAGTTTGGGGCTGAATATACCTACAACTCCATGTGGCAATTCAGGGCAGCATATGCCTACGACAAATCCCCAATAAAGAACAAGTACAGGGAGCCGACCCTTCCTACCAACGACCGCCATGTGTTTAGTGTTGGTCTCGGTTGGAACTACAAACACATGGGGATTGACGCCTCTTACACCTACGTTTTGGTGGAAAATGGAGGCACTTCTCCCATGACACCAGGTCTCGACGGCACATACAAGGGTCAGGCCCATGTCATTGGAACCTCTTTTAGATGGAGCTTTTAGAAGAAGCCAAAAAGAAGGGTTTACCCCTCACAATACCAGAGATGTTAAAGCGGTCGGCCGCTCTTTATCCAGAGAGGCCGGCCTTGACTGCGAGAGAGAAAGACCGAGACAGGACCATAACCTACAGGGAGCTTCTTGAAGATGTCCTCGCCCTGGCAGGAGGCCTGCTTTCCCTTGGGCTCAAAAAAGGCGACAGGATCGCCATCCTTGGGAATAACTCCCCTGAGTGGGCAAAGACCTACCTTGCAGCAGCTTTTACCGGCTGCATAAACGTCCCCATAGATTCCCTTCTAAGTGAAAACGAGAAACAACAGCTCATAGCAAAGGCAAAGGTAAAGGCCGCATTCGTGGCCCCAAGGTACCTGGAAGTTCTTGAAGAGCTGCCAAAGGGTTTTCCCCTGCCAAGGCACATTGTGTGCATGGACTGGCAGGAAGGAAATTGGGGCAAGGGGATCATGTCCATGGAAGAGGTGATGGCCCTGTCCAAAAACTCAACAGACAGGGATCTTCCATCGGTAGTAAAAGATGACATCGCTGCAATAATATTTACCTCTGGAACCACAGGGGTTCCAAAGGGGGTTGTGCTCACTCACTGGAATATCATGTCCGACTGCATTGCCTGTGAGATGGCAGTTGATATATGCCGGGAACGCTTCTTGTCTGTGCTTCCCATGCACCATACCTTCGAATGCACTGCCGGCTTTTTATTGCCCCTTTACTGCGGTTGCCATGTGACATATGCAAGAAGCCTTCGTTCCCGTTACATCATGGAAGATCTTCGCTTCTGCAGAGGGACGGTCATGCTCGGGGTGCCGCTTCTTTTTCAGAAGATGATGGAAGGGATACAAAGGGCCATAGAAAAGGCACCTGTTCACAGACGGCTTGTATTCAAGACCCTTTGGAATCTTGTGCTTGCGGCAGAACGGGCAGGGAATCCCGGTCTTGGAAAGGCCCTTTTTCGCTCTCTCAGGAAAAAGGCAGGCCTTGACACCATACGCTATTTCGTCTCGGGGGGCGCAGCCCTTCCCCCTTATGTTCCTCTTTTTTTCAGAAGGCTTGGTATAGACATGATACAGGGGTATGGGCTCACTGAATCAAGCCCGGTTTTGACCCTGAATCCATTGGATCGGCCCAAGAATGAAAGTGTTGGCCCGCCACTTCCAGGGGTAAAGGTCAAGGTCTCAGAGCCTGATTCCCAGGGTGTGGGGGAGCTTGCCTTCAAAGGACCAATGATTATGAAGGGCTATCTAAACGATGAAAAGGCAACTCGCCAGGTCCTTGATGAGGAGGGATGGCTTTACACTGGAGATCTGGGCTTTGTTGACAAAGATGGTTATGTGCACATATGCGGAAGGGCGAAGAATCTTATCGTGACCTCTGCTGGCAAAAATGTTTATCCAGAGGAGATAGAGGCCCTTTTAAACAAGAGCCCCATTATTCTTGAGTCCATGGTTTATGGCAAACAGGTATCAAGTGGCGGTGAGGAGGTTTGTGCAGTCATAGTGCCTGATTTTGAAATCATAGCCCAGTTAAAGGGCCAGGAGGACTTGAGTGAAGAGGGCCTTTTTGGCCTAATGGATCAGGAGGTGAGGAAGGTAAACAGACAACTTGGTTCCTACAAGCGGATAAAGTCCTTTCATGTAATAAATGAGGAACTTCCAAAGACCTCTACCAAAAAGATCAAGAGACACCTGTTCAATCTCCAAATACTGGAAAAGAAACCGACAAAAAGATAATTTGAATAATCAGGATCTCTTAGCCACCCTAAATGATGAACAGCGCGCAGCGGTCTGCTCCCAGGGCACACATCTGCTTGTGATTGCCGGGCCTGGCACGGGAAAGACAAGGGTGCTTGTCTCAAGGATCTTTCATCTTCTAAATGAGGGCACAAGGCCTGAAGGGATACTGGCCGTTACCTTTACCAACAAGGCAGCAAGTGAGATAAAAGAGCGCCTTTCTCGTTTGGGTTTAGACAGGCTGCCCTTTGTGGGCACGTTTCACTCCTGGGCCTATTCCCTGGTATTAAACAGCACAAAAAAACGCCCCTATGTGATGGGAGAAGATGAGCAGCGGCAACTATTGAGGGAGGCTTTGGAGGCAGCTGGTATAAAGGGCAGGGACAAAGGGCTTAAAGACAGGCTTCTTTTGTTGAAACAGCAGTATAAGCCAAAGATTGACGAGGCTGAAGGAGAGCTTCTTGCCTTGTGGGAGTCATACCATGCACTTTTGTCTGAGTATGATGTTATGGACTATGATGATCTCATCATAAGGGCGGTTGAGATAGTAGAGAAAAACGGCTCAGGGTACTTGAGCTATGTACTTGTGGATGAGTTTCAGGATGTGAGCCAGCTTCAGTTTCATCTGGTACGTCTTTTGGCAAGATCCTCCTTGATCACTGCCATAGGAGATGCCAATCAGGCAATATACGGATTTAGAGGTGCAAGCCCAAGGTTTATGGAAAGGTTTAGGAACGAGCTTGGGCCGGTTGAGACAGTGCGTCTATCTAAGGCCTACAGGTGCCCCCAAAGGATACTCGATGCGGCCTCTTCTTTCATTGGAGAAGACAGTGGCCTTGTTTCACAAAAAGGGACGGGTGAAGGTATAGTTTACAAGTGCTTTGAAAACGAGGAAAGGGAGGCAGCATGGATAGCAGGCCAGATAGACAGGCTTGTAGGGGGTACAAGCTTTGAAAGTCTAAACGCGGCAACTGGTGCCGCTGATGCACAAAGGAGCCTTTCTGATGTTTGTATCTTGTACAGGGCACGTTTCATGTCAGAGCCGCTTGTATCTGCCCTTTTGCGTCAAGGCATACCCTTTCACACGCCCTTTAGACAAAGGCGAAAGGTTAGCAGGCTCTTCTTTGCAATCAGGCACCTTGCCGCACTCCTTGAAGGGCGTACAGAAGATTTTCATATCAAGATGCTTGGGATCAAGAAAAAAGAGGCAGTATTTCTTATAAATCAGCTCAAAGAGGCAATTGAACAGGGAAGTCTTCAAGACGAATTCTTAAAGCAGCTTGAGGCAAGGCTAAATATTTCTGTTGGGGACCAGGAAAAGCAAAAACTTAGAGAAATCATTGGGCTTTTACGCTCTAAGGCGCCTTTGTCTTTAATTTTTAAGGAAGAGCAAGATGAGCTTGACTTTTCTGTGGAGGCCGTCACCCTCATGACCCTTCACGCATCAAAGGGGCTTGAGTTTCCCATCGTGTTTCTTTGTGGCCTGGACCAGGACGTATTACCCTGGAAGGATAGTGACCTTGATGAAGAAAGGCGCCTTTTTTATGTGGGCCTAACAAGGAGTGCTGAGCACCTGTTCCTTACAAGTTCCAAAAGGAGAAAAATATATGGGAGGAGGGTAGAGACAGGGCCATCGGCCTTTTTGACCAAGATAAACGACTACCTGCACAAAGATCAGCAGAAGGCCAACAGGAAAAAACCATCTCTTAAAAAGAAGCAGAAGAGTCTCTTTTGATTTTTTTGTAAAAGGCACTTTTTTTGTCTGTTCATACGGTATAATTTTATGTAACCATAACACAGTGACTTCTGTTACGAATTTGTCAGGAGCAAAAGATGGCACATATAACAGTTGAGGAAGTGGAACATGTTGCACAGCTTGCAAGGCTGCGCTTTTCCAAGGATGAACTTGAAGAGTTTACCAATCAGCTCGATGCCATTTTGAGGTTTGTTGGCAAACTTGAGTCTCTTGATACCGAAGGCGTGGAGCCTACTTACAGGGCCATTGAAATCGTTAACTGCTTCAGGGAAGACGTGGTCAAGCCGTCTCTTCCAATAGAGGAAGTTACCGCAAATGCCCCTGAAAGCGAAGAAGGTGCCTTTGTAGTGCCAAGGATAATCTAAACGGGCCTTTGTCAGGTCCTGCTGTTTCGGGAGAACGCGCATGAAAGATGTCTTGGATATGGGTATTTCCGAGCTGAGAAATGCCATGGACGAAGGAAAGGTAAGCGCCCAGGAGCTTACCACACAGTATCTTGACAGGATCGAGGCTGTGGATAAGAAGGTGAGGGCCTATGTTACAGTGACTGAAGAGGTGGCCCTTTCCCAGGCCAAAGCAGCAGACGAGATGATAAAAAAGGGAAAGGCAGGCCCCCTTACAGGTATTCCATTGGGCATAAAGGATGTGATTTGCACAAAAGGGATTCCCACAACCTGTTCATCCAGGATGCTAAAGGATTTCAGGCCTCCTTTTAACGCCACTGTAATGGAAAGATTGGCAGAACAGGGGGCAGTGATGCTTGGAAAGCTGAACATGGATGAATTCGCCATGGGTTCTTCCACAGAAAACTCTGCCTTTTTTGAAACAAGAAATCCGTGGGACCTTGACAGAATACCAGGAGGCTCAAGTGGTGGCTCTGCCGCAGCGGTTGCAGCCAGGATGTGTGTTGCATCCCTTGGCTCCGATACCGGTGGCTCAATCAGACAGCCTGCATCTCACTGTGGCGTTGTGGGCCTTAAACCGACTTATGGGCTGGTGTCAAGATATGGGCTTGTCGCCTTTGCATCTTCCCTTGATCAGATCGGCCCACTTACACGAAGCGTGGAGGATGCTGCCCTTCTTCTTGAGGCAGTGGCTGGTCATGATAGCCGGGATTCCACAAGTCTTCCAAGGCCTGTTCCCCCTTTTGCCAAGGCATGCAGGCAGGCAATGGAGGGGCTAAGGGTAGGAATACCGAAGGAATACTTCATCGATGGGGTACAGGAGGAAGTTGTAGGCAGTATCAGACAAGCCCTCAGGGTCATGCAGGATATGGGTGCAGAACTTGTGGACATCTCGCTTCCCCATACGGAATATGCCATTGCAACCTATTACATAATCGCCACTGCAGAGGCCTCCTCCAATCTTTCCCGTTATGACGGGGTGAAGTATGGCTTCAGGGCCAAGGATTATTCAAATCTCATGGATATGTATAAAGAGACAAGGGCCCAAGGGTTTGGTCCAGAGGTTAAAAGGAGGATCATGCTTGGCACATACTGCCTGTCTGCCGGTTACTACGACGCCTTTTACAAGAAGGCCTCCCAGGTACGCACCCTCATTGTTGATGATTTCAAAAAGGCGTTCAAGGAGTGTGACGTTATTGCAGCACCTGTAGCCCCGACCACTGCCTTCAAGATTGGCGAGAAGGTAAATGACCCGTTAAAGATGTATCTTTCAGACATCTTCACCATACCTGTAAATCTTGCAGGTATTCCAGGCCTGTCCCTGCCGTGTGGATTTGACCAAAATGGCCTTCCTATAGGCCTTCAACTTATGGCAGGCCATTTGCAAGAAGAAATTCTGTTTACAGCAGCAAGTAATCTTGAAAAGGGTCTTGGGCTAAACAACAGGTGGCCGGATCTTACATAGGAAACCTCGTATGCAAAGGATACCCATAAAACTTGCAAAGGCAGATATGGTGCTTGCAAAGGATGCAGTTACCCCTGAGGGGCAGATCCTTTGCGGAGCTGGCACTAAACTCAGTGAAGAGCTCATTGTCAGGCTGCGGCACCAGGGGGTCTTAGTCCTGAGTGTTCAGGGTCACCCGGTACGGATGCCAGGAGAAAAGTCCCTTGCTGAAAGGTTGAAGGAGCTTGACAACCGTTTTTCCAAGGTCTCATCTGACCCGGTTCTGCGGGCACTCAAGCATCTTATTGGCGAATATTGGGTAGTTGAAGAAAAGGGTGCAGAGTTTCTGGAAAAGCTCAAGAAGGAAGCCAAGTAATGGACAAGGCAGAGATAAGAAAAAGGCTAAATGACATCCAGTCCCTGCCAACTCTTCCGCCAATAGTGTCAAAATTAAACGAGATGGTGGCGGATGAGGAGATCACCGCTGTAAAACTTGGTAAGGTCATAGAGAAAGACCAGGTGCTTACGAGCAAGCTCCTTAAGATGGTGAACTCTTCCTTCTTTGGTTTCCCTCAAAGGATAAGCACTGTCTCAAATGCCATAGTTCTTCTTGGTTTCAATGTCATAAAGACCCTCATTGTCACCTCTTCGATTTTCGAGGTAATGCAGGCCTCAGATGTTGGGCTTTTTGAGCACTCCCTTGGCTGTGCCACTGCCTGTGGCATCATTGCCAAACTGCGCCAGATAAAAAATCCGGAAGAGGTTTCCACAGCAGGCCTTATCCATGACCTTGGAAAGATAGTGATAAGGTCCGAACTTCCTGACGAGTATGAGGCAATAGTAGAGGAGGCGGAGGAAAAGGGCCTCTACATGCGTCAGGTGGAAAAGGAACGCATAGGCTTTGGACATGGCGAGATAGGAGGTATCCTTGCCAGGCAGTGGAACCTGCCAGAAAGGTTGGTATTTCCCATAGAATATCATCATAAACCAGAGCAGGCCCCGGACTTTAAGGAGATTGCAGCAATTGTTCACTTTTCCGATATACTCATTAGGGCCTTGGGCTTTGGAAGTGGTGGGGATCCTTGGGTGCCGGCCCTTGATCACGCCGCCTGGGAGCGAATAAAGCTAACAAAGAGCCAGATGAAAGAGGTTATTGCCGAGCTTGATGAAAAGCTCATGGAGCTTCAGGACTTTACCTTGGAAATCAAGCTTGATGGTTGACAGATAATGGCAAGACTTGCCCTTGTAACATCCAACACCTTCAATAGACAGGATGAAAGGCTTTGTCTCGAGGCAAAGGGACACCTTGTGAGCTATAAGCAGGATGTAGCTCGTGCCCTTGAGACCATCTTGTCTGACCCGCCTGATCTGTTGATAATCGAAAAGGGTCTTGAGCGTAATCTTGACAGAGAGGTGATTGCAGCCCTCAAGAACAATCTCCAGCTTGCCCTCATGCCCATTATTCTTGTTGTCTCTGAAAGGGATATTGCTACCGGGCTTGACTGGGATGCCTATTCAGTGGACGATGTGATTTCAAGCCAGGCAACCATAGAGGAGCTTCTTACACGGATAGAACTTTCTCTTGCACGTGCCCACAGGGTGGCAGACAACAACCCCCTTACCAAGCTTCCTGGCAACTCTTCCATTTTAAAAAGCATTCAGAACATGCTGGATGAGCAGGCAGATCATGCTGTGTGTTACGTGGACATAGACAACTTCAAGCCTTACAATGACAAGTATGGCTTCTCCCGAGGGGATGAGGTCATAAGGATGGTTGGGCGCATATTGGTAAACGTCGTACAAGAGCACTGTGGTAGCAACGGGTTTGTTGGACACGTTGGCGGGGACGATTTCGTATTCCATGTCCCTAACAATGAGGCAGAACCGGTTTGTCAGGATGTGATAAATAATTTTAATGCCCTTATTCCTCTTTTTCTTGATGAAGACGACATCGAAGCTGGCTATTTCACCTCAACAGACAGGCAGGGAAACGAAAGAAGGTTTCCCCTCACATCCCTTTCCATAGCGGTTGTTCCGTGCGAGCCAGGGAAATATTCCCATTATGGTCAGGTGGCAGCAACTGCAGCAAAGCTGAAGAAAAAGGTAAAGGCCCTTGAGGGTAGCAACTACTTCATAGACAGACGTTCTGGTTACTAAAAAGGTGTGCGTCTTCTTCTTGTAAATCCCTGGATAGCAGATTTTGCAGCATTCAATTTCTGGGTAAGGCCCCTTGGCCTTTATGCAGTGGCAGAGTGGCTCGACTCCCTTGGGGAACAGGTTATTCTGCTGGACTGTCTTTCCCCTTTTAAGGCCCCCGGAAGGTTCAGAAGGGAACAGGTATCTTTGCCAATATCAACAAAGCTACCTATCAAAAGAAGCTTTGCCAGATACGGAATAGAAAGGTCAGAGTTCAGAAGAAGGTTACACCAATCTGGCAGGTTTGATGCGGTCTTTATCACATCTGTCATGTCATACTGGTATCCTGGTATAAGCTGGGTAGTTAAGGAAATCAGAAAGGAGATTGGAAATGTTCCCATAATCCTTGGCGGGATTTATGCCACGCTTTGGACAGAACATGCTCGGAGCAACCTCCAAGTTGATCTTGTATGTAAGGGATCCCTTGAGGTCAACAAGGAAAAGATCTGTAATTTTCTCGGCCTGTCAGGTCTGCAAAAGGACAAAAGGGCGTGGTACAAGTTGCCGATTTGGGATGGGGTAGACTACTGTGCAGTCAGAACCGCCATAGGCTGCCCGTTTCGTTGTACTTACTGTGCTTCCCGAATATTGGCTCCCCGCTTCAGTCAAAGGCCAGTGGATGAGGTTATCAGGGAACTGATGCATCTAAAAAGGATTGGAGTGAGACAGGTTGCCTTTTACGACGATGCGCTTTTGGTGGATTTTAACCAGAGATTAGGGCCTATCTTGGATGAACTCGAAAGGAGACAGATTCGTTTCTCCTTTCACACCCCAAATGGCCTTCATGCACGTTTGATAAATGAACAGGTTGCTAAAAGGCTTGTGGAGGCAGGCTTTAAAAGTGTTCGGCTTAGCCTTGAGACAGTGAATGCCAACAGGCAGAAAGAGACAGGCGGCAAGGTCAGCAGCGTAGATCTTGAAAGGGCAATCAGTCATCTTCTTAAGGCTGGCATGAAACCCTCTGCCATTGGCGTATATCTGCTTGTGGGGTTGCCGGGTCAGGACCTTGACGAAGTGGAAGAGTCCATAAGATATGTAAAGGCTCTTGGGGTTAGACCGTATCTTGCCGAGTTCTCCCCAATTCCAGGTACTTTGGAATGGGACAGACTGGAAGACCAGGGGGTGGTTTCACGTTCAATGGATCCACTTTTAACCAATAACACAATCTTTTTTAGGCTTTTTACCAATTACGACATGGACAGATTCCGCGCGCTCAAACTACTGGCAGCCTCGTAGGCAAGGATCTCTTTCTCAGGGGGAGTCTCCTTCTCTTTTCGTAGCGGCAGGGTAATGGTGAATCTTGTGCCTGTATATGGCTCCGAATTTACCTGTATGTTTCCACCAAGCTCTGTCACTATCCTGTGAACTATTGAAAGGCCAAGGCCCGTACCCTCTGGTTTTGTAGTAAAGAAGGGATTGAATATCTTTTTTAGCGTCTCAGGTGATATGCCAAGGCCGTTGTCCTCTATCTCTATTTGCACTTCGTCATCTGTAGAGGTTGCGACGATTCTGACAAGCCCTTTTTCTTCCGGTAGTGCCTGAAAGGCATTTAGAAGCACGTTTAATATAACCTGTCTCAACATGTCTCCGTCTACGGTTATCTCCAGATCGTCTGGAACATCCATTTCCACTACTGCCTGTGAAAGCCTCTTTCTTTGCTTAAGAAGTATCAGGGCAGCAGAAAACTCATCCTTCAGATTTACTGTCTCTGACCTTTTTCTCTCAGGCCTTCCGTAGAGCAGAAACGAGTTTGTCAGCTGGCTTAAACGTTCTGCTTCCCTCTCTATTATGGAAAGGAGCCTTTGACCTTCCGGCATGACAAGACCGCTCTGGCCAAGATATTCTGCCGCACCAGAAATTGAGGCAAGGGGGTTTCTTATCTCATGGGCAAGGCCAGCTGCCATCTCCCCAAGGGCAGCAAGTCGGTCTATGAGCTTCAGTCGTTCTTCCTGGGCCTTGATCTCCGTTATGTCCTGAAATATGAGTCCATGACCCAAGAGCTCTCCCATATGATCGAATATCTTGAAACAGGAGATACCAAGTATCATCTTTTTGTCATTCACCATTAATCCGAGTTCTCTTCTGTCTCCTGTTGCACTTTGTCCGTGACATGAAGACAGGAGTCTTTCCGAACCAGGGATGAGGTCCTTTACATACTTACCATAAGAGTTTGTTACCACCTGGCCGAGTATCTCGTGGGCGGCTATGTTGTAATAAAGTATGCGCCCGTTCACATCGACTGTTATGAGTCCGGATCTGAGGCTGTTTGCAAGGTGACGCTGGATTTCTTCAAGAAGGTGCATATCCTTTGTGGTGTCTTTGAGTTTTTCCTCCACGTTTCTAAGCCTCTTTGAAAGACTCAGGGCAAGAAGGGCAATGGTGTTGAAGGCAGCCATGTTGAGGAAAAAAGTAAAGGCCGCTTCCTCAAGGGAAGGGGCTTGATTTCTCGTCACTATGCATACAATGGCATAAAAAAGCGTGCTTAAAAGGGCAGATCGTGTCCCAGCCCTTTTGGGCCCGAGAAGGCAGGATGTTATTATGGCAATGGAATAGAGAAAGCTGAAACGGCTTAATATTCCACCTGTCAGATACACGGCCATTGTGGCAAGGAGCACATCTGTGACCGTTTGGGCGCCCTTGAGTTGGTCGCTAAGACCTTTTTTCTGGAACCAATAGATCCATATGAGGGTGAGAAAAAAGGCACATCCCAACAGGCAAGACAGATATGATAATCTGACCTCACCTACAAAAGAACCAGGGAATATGGCCCCTGCCATCACCAAAAGAACAAAAATCAGCAGACGCCCTGCCGTCACTAAAAGAAACAGTCTGGTATCGGTCTTTGAATCCACTGTTCGTATTAACCCATGTTATATTTTGAAAGCCGATATCTGAATGAGCGAAAGTTTATCTTTAAGAGCCTTGCGGCCTCTTTCTTCTTGCCATTTGTTCGCTCAAGGGCCTTAAGGAGAAGGTTTTTCTCTATCTGTTCAAGATATGCATCCAGATCAAGCCCTTCCTCTGGGATCTCTGGTATGAATGGCTGCTGGGATTGGCTGCCGTTTTTGCACTGAAACTCGTCCCTATGTTTGCGTTTTGCTATGTAGAGGCTTTCTGGCAATATCAGGGTAGAGCTTGAAAGGGCAACGCACCTTTCAATGATATTCTCAAGTTCCCTGACATTTCCTGGAAAGGGATATTCCATAAGGGCCTGAAGGGCAAAACTGGAGATGCCCTGAACCTTTTTGCCATGGAGTTTTGAATACTTTTCAAGGAAATATTGCACCAGAAGGGGAATGTCTTCCTTTCTCTCTCTAAGTGGCGGCATCCCGATGTGGATCACATTTAACCTGTAGAACAGGTCTTCCCTGAAGTTACCTGCCATTACCTCTTCTTCCAAATTTCTGTTTGTTGCAGCAATGATGCGGCAATCTGTTTGTATGGACTCGGTGCCACCAACTGGGATAAAGGATCTTTGCTGTACGACCCTTAACAGTTTTACTTGCATTATCAGAGGGAGCTCGCCAATTTCGTCAAGAAATATGGTGCCACTGTCTGCAAGGGCAAAGAGTCCTGGCTTGTCACGTTCAGCACCTGTAAATGCCCCCTTTTTGTGGCCAAAAAGCTCGCTTTCAATAAGGTTTTCTGGTATCCCGCCGCAATTGACCACCACAAAAGGCTTGTCCTTCCTGTCACTGAGATTGTGAATGGCCCTTGCAACGAGCTCTTTTCCGGTTCCGCTTTCACCTGTGATTAGGACCGAAGAGGGACTTTGGGCCACACGCTGAACAAGCTGGAAGATTTTTAGCATGGCAGGGCTGCTTGCCACCATACTGTCCAGCCGATAAATCTGATTTTTCCTGTCGACTGTCTTGATAGTCGGATTCTGCCGGGAAGACAGGGCGTTTTCTATTACCTCCCTAAGTTCTTCTATCTTAAACGGCTTGGTAAGATAGTCCCAAGCCCCCTCCTTCATGGCGGCTACAGCTGCGTCAAGGGAGGCAAAGGCAGTCACCAAAACCACCGGCATGCCGGCATCGAGTGCCTTAAGCTGTTTCAAAAGCTCAACACCATCCATGCCAGGCATCCTAACATCTGTTATTACAAGGCTGTATGTTCCCTTTCTTACAAGCTCAAGGGCCTGCTGCCCCGATTCTGCAGAGTCCACCTTATAGCCTTCCTTGGCCAGAAAGATCTCAAGAAATTCCCGAAGACTGGGATCATCATCGACTATTAGGAGTTTTGGCCTTTGGGGATTAAGGGTAGAACCTGTCTGTTCATCTATTAGTGCACTCGAATACATTTTCTCTCCTGGGTCCCGACGATAATTGCTCAAAAATTGTTTGTCTCTTTTTTGTTATCGGCACCAAGATGACAAAAATTGATAAAAGTGACGATTTTTGTGAAAGATAACTGCACCACTTAGATGTGATGTGAAATGATAGAAATTGGGAATGAAGTTTGGTTTCAGCCCGGGCAATGACCTCTGGCCTAATTTAGTGGCTGCAAACCGGATGGGCGGCTTTTTAACATTCAGGAAAGGACAGAGTGGGAAGCGATTATGGCCCTTGCAAGCTCCTTTAGCTTGATGCGCTGACGCCTTGCCTCTTTCTGCATCATTCTCATGGCCTTTTCTTCGTCAATTGACAGATGTTTCATGAGGATGCCTTTTGCGCGTTCAAGAAGCTTCCTTGCCTCAAGTTCCTCAGACAGGTTTTCAACAACGCCTTCAAGGGCATTTATGGTCTGGGCTATGGATTGGGCCATTTCAATTGCTGGAACGAGATCATCCACGTGAACAGGCTTAACCAGATAGCCCAAGACCCCTCTACCTTTGGCCTTTTCAACCAGATGTTTTTCTGCATATGCAGTAACCAGTATGATCGGAATGATGTTCTGGCCTGGTATGCTGTTTATCTGTTTGGCAGCCTCGAGCCCATCAAGCAAGGGCATCTTTATGTCCATGAGGATCATGTTGGGATTTAGCTCAGCGGTCTTTTCAACCGCCTCTACCCCATTGTATGCAACCCCTACAACATTGTAGCCAGCACTTTCCAAAATGGCACGAAAGCCATCTGCCACAGATCGGTCATCTTCTGCAAGAAGTATTCTGAGACGAGGTGTGGATGCCCTGGGTTGGTTTTGTCCTGGTGAGATTTGACCCATAGGGGATTTTCTCCATTATTGATAAGACGCCTCTTCTGCCTGGAGATGATTGTTAATAAAGATGGCTGGGGGACTAGGATTCGAACCTAGACTAGTAGATCCAGAGTCTACCGTCCTGCCATTAGACGATCCCCCAGCAGCACTTGAATTCAAATATAGAAGTGGCTCTATTTCTTGTCAAGAATGTGTGTTGGGCTTGAGGACGTTTTTCTCTCACAATCGTCGCGATCCCCTGCAATCATTCACCTTATTTATGCTTGAGATTGCCCCCCTTCAATGCTTAACTGACAGGGTGTATTCGGGAAGTCTGAAGGTTGATCTGTTTTTTATGTTTGGCCTTAAGGCCTTGAGATAAGAATTAAACGGGGGCTATAGATGCGTACCTGGTGGCAGATCTGTTTTGTGGCGCTTTTTCTTGCTGCGTGTAGCCACTGCGGCCAGACAGAAACAGGGCAAAATGGCTGCCTTATCTGTCATGAGATCACCCTTGATGAAAATCACCAGTTTTCTTGCACAAGTTGTCATAAGGGTGATGCCAAAGCCGGTTCCAAAGCCAAGGCACATAAAGGCCTTGAAAGATGGCCAGCTTCCCCTGAAAATGCCGGAAGGTTTTGTGGTAGCTGTCACCGAAGTGAGATCCTAAGTATTTCGCATTCAAGTCACTATAACCTTGATAATGAGATTGGAATGGTATGGCAGGCATTTTTCCCAGGGGCATCTGCTCCAAGGTTGAAAGAGATTCATGCAGTTTCAAGGCCTGCCACTGAAAAGGAACTGGTGATGGATCTTCTTGCAAGGAGATGCCTAAGGTGCCACCCTTTCTATGAAGGAGATGACTACAGTGGGGTGAGGCGAGGAAAGGGCTGCGCCTCCTGTCATATGAAAACGGGAAGAAAGGTAAGTCATTTATTCAGACCGCCTGAGACTGCCAACTGCCTTTCGTGTCATTACGGAAACTTTACAGGTTGGGATTATGTGGGCCGCTTTGAAAAGGATTATCCAGAAGATTTCAGGGCGCCTCTTGAAAGGGGAAGACATGTGAAAAGGCCATATGGTGTCGAATGGATAGAGATGCAGCCAGATATCCATTTCAGAAAAGGCCTTTCCTGTACCGATTGTCATGAAAAAAGAGAGTTCCACGTGGAAGCTTCAGGGCCCCAAAGGCCTTCCTGTGTAAAATGTCATATCAGTCTGTCAGAAAGGATAGGGCATCTTCAATCTTCAGTGTGCAAGGCAGAATGTGAAACCTGTCATGCAGCCTGGTCATTCTGGGATCAGGGACGGTCTCTTTTAAGAAAAGACGCTCCAGATCCCGAAGAGTGGCTTTTTCTTGCAGTTCAGGGAAGCAGTGAAGTAGAAAAACAGATCACCGAGTGGGCAGATATGAACAGTGGTTTTTCATTTAAGCCCTTCATGAAAGACAAGATTAACGGTGGTCTATTCCCGGGGCTTTGGTTTTCTGGATTTGAAAAGAGACGCTGGGCACCTGTCGAACTTGGTCTTGGAGTTGATGGCCATTTGTCCGTGATGAGGCCCATTCTTTCCCTTTCCTTAAGCTATGTAGATGCATCGGAAGAGACGGTCTTAGATGGTATAAGGCCAAGGGCCAAAGGGCGATACAGGCTGATCTACCCAGATGAAGCTGGATCTGGCCTTGATATGAAGGCCATGGCGTCTTTTTGCTTGCCATACCATCCGCATACGACAGCGGGTGCAGACTTCATACGTTCGGTTTTTGTGTCAAACTTTATAAATCAGTGTAGGCAGGCTATCCTTAGGCAGAAAACACGGACAGAAGAACGCTATTAAGCATTTCTAACTTGTATGGTTTTGGAAGGGATGCGCAGAAGCCGTAGCGTTTGTAGTTTGTAATTGTATCGTCCTTGGAATAGCCACTTGATACGATAACCTTTGCATCAGGATCTATCTCAAGGAGTCTTTTTAGTGCCTCTCTTCCGCCCATTCCTCCTGGCACTGTAAGATCCATTATCACGGCATCATATGGGTCCCCATCTTTCAAGGCCTTTTCATACTTCTTGATTGCCTCATTGCCATCGGTTGCAGTTTCTGCCTTAAGTCCAAGATACTTAAGTCCTTCTTGAAGAAGCTGCAATATATTGGGATCATCATCCATTATCAGAATCTTTTTGCCTTTTGCCATCTCTGCCAAGGTGTTTTGCCTTTCGTCATGTTCCTTAGCCGTTTTGTCAAGGGCAGGCAAAAAGACATGGAAGCTTGACCCTTTTCCTTGCTCTGATTCCACCTTTATGTATCCGCCATGTTTTCTTATTACAGAAAAACAGACTGCCAGCCCAAGGCCGCTTCCATGCTCCTTGGTGGTGAAGTAGGGATCAAAAATTTTTGAAAGAAGCTTCTTTGGGATGCCAACGCCTTCATCCTGAACGGTTATGCAAACGTAACGGCCTGCTGGAGCCAGTTCGGCAGTCTCCCCATCAATCTTCATGTTTCGTGCCTTGATCCTTAGAATGCCTCCATTTGGCATGGCCTGATCCGCATTAAGAATGAGATTTTGAAGGACCTGGCTGATCTGTCCAGGATCAACTTCCACCATCCAAAGGTCTTGGTCAAAGTCGAATCTGCAGGCCACATTTGAGCCTTTCAGACTGAATTCAGCCGTTTCAAGAATAATGCGCTTGAGTGAAGACGGTTTTTTTACCGGTGTTCCTCCCTTGGCAAAGGTTAGAAGCTGTTGAGTTAGACTCTGGGCCTTGAGGCAGGCCTTTTCCGCCACCTGAAGCCTTTTGTGGAGATTGCTGGAGGCATCCGCCTCCATTAGCGCAAGGGAAATGTTACCAAGGATGGCAGTGAGCATGTTATTGAAATCATGAGCGAGGCCTCCTGCAACAACACCCAGGGATTCCAGCTTTTCTATCTTGGAAAGCTCTTCCGATGCCAATTTCTGGTCAGTTATGTCAAGGTTGCTTCCTCTTACTCCCATAAAGTTTCCAGATCCGTCAAATATCTTATTACAGTTGTGGCTGATCCACCTAATGCGCCCGTCCTTCGTAACTATTCGAAACTCCATGTTTCTGTGGGGTTTCGTCCCAACGACTGATTCCATGTGCTGTTTAAAGCGTGCTCTGTCGTCTTCATGAATGATTCTTATAAGAAGATCGGGGTCCTCCTGGAACTCTTCCGGGGAATAACCCGTGATGTCCCTGCATTTTATGGAGTTATATTTGAAGGTCCCCTTTTCATCCAGCCAGTATGCCCAATCCGCTGCATACTCAATGACAGTGCGAAACAGTTCGTCCCGCTTGGTGATCTCCGCATTCTTGCTCTTTATGGTATCAAGCATCTGTCTGGCACTTTGCACTATAGAGTAGAGTTCCTGGCTGCTGACAATTGGTAGCGAAGAGTTCTTCGTAGTTTCAGGATTGAGGGGATCTATATTGGAAAGCCATTCTGAAATTCGTTTAACAGGTATAGATATACCTTTATTGATTATGGAATCCACGAATAATACGACTGCCATAAAAATAACAAATATGGTCATGGCAATGGGCCATACATGGTGCCATAGATATGGGACGATCTTGGTTTCTGGAATTGCGGCATAGAAAGTCCAGGTATTTGGCCTGCTAAAGCACTTTTTCATGCACCAGTATCTTGCACCATCTTTCATGACGTTAAAGAATCCATATGTGTCTGGACCGGTCCAACTGCCAAATGTGCTAAGAAGATTCTCCCTGGTCTTTATTAGTTCGGTATTTGGATGATAAATGACCGTGCCTTGACGATTTAGTATAAAGACCGTTGATCCGTCCACAGATGGCCTTGGAAGACCTTTCAACCCCTGGGCCAATTGGAAGACGTCCTTTTCTATTAGTAAAAGGCCGTCCCTTAATGGATAGGATATGGTTACAACAGGACGTGATGTAAAAAAGGACTGATGAACCCCTGAAACCTTTTGTCGAGATTTGACATATTCAAGGTTTGAAAAGTCAAGGCCCAGATACTGCTCATCGTTGGGGTCGCTTACATAGGCAATCCTTCCCTTTTTGTCCAAAATAACAAAGGTGGCCCGATTTTCTCCCTGCCTCAGGTTGTCACCTATCCATTTTAGCCTTTGCTTATCAGGGATCGTGGCAGCCTTTTCATTAAGATATGTAACAAGGATCTGGTCCTTAAAAAAGAATCTGTCCACCTCTATTTCTGCGGCGTCATAGATCCTTGAGATCTCAATGGCAGCCTGTCTCTTTAGTAGGCTGATCTCCGAATTTATAGTGATGAAAAGCACTGCAATACAAGAGATTATGCCAATAATCCATGTATATCGTGTAAACTGGTTTGCTATAGATGCCCGATGTTTCATGGGACTAAATAATGCGCTCCTTCACGACAGGCTTCTTTCCCTTTATCTCCATTACATAAAGTGGTCTGTGCATGTCTCCAAACCTGTCAAAATGAATCTGGTCTGCAAGAAAGTTATATGTGCCTGAGAGCAGTTTTTCTTTGATGCACAAGGGATCCGAAACCCTTTCCCCACACCTTTTCATTGCATCGGCAACGATCATGGCAAGCTCATATGCCCTGGCGGAACACATTGTTGCCTCACAATGAAATAGTCTTCCCATTTGGTTGTCCAGCTGCTTAAATCTTTTATTGTCACAAAGAGTCGGAAGCATTGAAACAATCTTTAACCCTTCTATGGCGCTGGCAGAATAGGCGAAAAGGGCCTTACCCATGCTCCAGGGCGTTGCATAAATGGGGCCTTTAAAATTTCCTGCCCTAAGCTTTTGAAGGCAAATGGCAGTATTTCTCGGGTTGACAAGAAGAAGTATTGCCTTTGGGTTTGATCTTAGCATGTCGTCAACGTTTTTTTCCCAGTCGACCTCGTTCTTGCTGTTCATTGAGGTTACATGTAAATGGCCCCGAAAGGTCCTTTCAAGCTGCTGGACTAAATCGGAAGTGAACGACTGGTTTGACTTGTCTGCCAGAATTGAGACGCTTCTTATGCCTTCTTTTTCAAAGATTTTAGAAAAGGTCCTTGCAAAAACGAAGTTGTCCACACAGGTTCTGAAGAAAAGATCGTCCTTTCCAGATAGCCTTGTGGTGGCAGTGCAGCCAGTGATAAGGAGCCTGTTTCTACCAGTAACTACTGGGTAGGCAAGGAGTGTGTTGCTTGAACTGCCGTGACCGATGATTACCGGGCAGCCTTGGTCAAGAAGCTTTCTGTCGGCCTCATATACTCCTTTTTGGGTATTTTTGTCATCTGCAACGACAAGTTCCAGGGGATGCCCGTTTATCCCGCCAGAAGCATTTATCTGTCTAACGGCAACGACTATTCCGCTTTTGATTGCAAGGCCCCTGCTTGCCCCGGCCCCGCTGAGATTAATGGCTAAGCCTATCTTGACAGGGCTGTGCCTGATCTTTTTTTCATAGCCTAATACCAGACCAACTATCAGGACCACAAAAGCGACGAAGACTGCGAGATATTTTCCGTTCCCCTTTTTCATATGGATAATCCAATTCCCTGATTTTCAACCATGCAGGAAAACCTGCCAACAAGATTAAAGATGAACAAGCGAGCTTGCCTACAGTATCCGTTTTTCAAGATGGAAATCCCCTCCCTTTACTGTCACCAGGTATATTGGTCTTAACACATCTCCGAACCTATTGAATTTCAAAGGGCCCATTAGGGAGTGGTAGTGGCCATTTAACAGACGATTTTTTATGCACTTTGTATCGTTTACCCGCCCTTTGCACCCCTTTATGGCCTCATGCAGGATGGAAACAAGCTCGTATGCCCTTGCGGCCTTAGGAGTTGCCTTTTTGTAGAACTGTTGTTCCATTTGTCTTTCAAAATGGCGGTAAAGCTTATTGTGGTAGCGGGGTTTTACAAAGGTGACGATAGAAAGACCCTCTACGGCATGACCACCATAGGTCAAAAGAGACGGTCCTTGTGCCCAGATGGTTGCAAAGAAAGATCCCTTATAGCCTGCTTCTTTTAGTTTTTGGGCCAAGATGGCGGTACTTTTCACCTCAGTTGCCATCAATACGGCCTGCGGTCTTTTTTCTTTAATCTTTCTGATTATCCGGTCCCATTCCACCCTACCCCTGGCATCGATGCTGATACCAACCATGGCTCCATTGAATTCTTTTTTGATGCTTTTATAAAGGTCAAGGGAAAAGCTCGGATTAGAAACATCCATTACAGTTACAATGTCCCTTAAGTTCCTTTCTCTAAAAAGTTTTGCAAAGGCCTTTGCATAGAGGCTGTTGTCAACAGATGTACGGAAAAAGAGGTCATCCTTGTCAGAGAGCTTAGTTGTGGCAGTATAGGCAGTTATAAGTATTCTGTTTGCCCCTGTTACAATGGGATAGGCCATCAGTGTGTTCTCAGAGTAGCTATGACCGATTATGACCGGACAACCGGCTGCTATGAGTTCTTCATCCGCTGCCTTGACCCCCTGGGGACTATTTTTGTCATCCTTGGTTATCAGCCGGAGTCTTAGAGAATCTTCTTGTTTGTTTATTTCCTTTACGGCAAGGGTTGCTCCATCCCTCATATCTTCTGCAGGTGTACCGCTATAGCCTGTAAGGTTGACAGAAAGACCTATGCGCACTTCTTGCGTGTCTTTGTTGCAGCCTGCAAGGATAAAAATCGATGCACAAAGAAAAAGGAGATAAATAACGTCACGATTATGCCATTTTGATTTTAGCCCAAAAGCCCCTTGCATTTAAAAGTCTTCTACAGCTTAGATAACCCGGACAAAAGAGTCGGTTAGTGTTATAAGATCCTGTCCAATTTAAAGAAAATAATTGCTACAGCAGATTTTTGCACATTTTTTCTCTTAGTTTTTATCGGCAAGATATAATAGATCCTGAAAATGCAAGAAGTACTAATAAGGACCAACAGACAAGGTCAGAAAGAGTGCGGCAATTTCAGCTTTCCTGCTCGCCCTGCCAGGTATCACCATGTGGAGACAGAGGATTTGACCATCCATTTTTCCTTGGCCTGGAGACCCATTTTCCTCCAGGCCAAGAAGTGTTGGCCAAATCCTGCCGAATGGTTAAAGATTTCCCTTTCTGGCAGGCCTCTTTATTATTCGAGTCTGGGGTACGGAGATCTCGCAAGCCTCTTTCACCAATTCTATGTACCGATTGAGCTTGGGCCACAACGTGATGTAAGTGCCAATAATGTCAATGAAAGGGTTGCGGCAAAAATGGCCCTTTCCAAGATGGAGGCTTTGGCAGGTGCTAATGCAGGAGCTGAGGAAAAAGACCCTTTGTGGGGCAAGGTCATAGGCGGGCTTAGATTCTGGAATCGTTTCTTTATTGTCAAATTTCCATCGCTTTTAAGGGCAAAGGTGAACGTGCTTCCACCAGATTGCATGCTTTGTGACTATGACGTGTTTCCTGTAATCCTTGCCACAGGCTGTCTCTACAACTGCGGTTTTTGCCGTTTCAAGGATGGCACGGATCATAGCCCGCGCACCAAAATGGAGATAGAGTCACAGACAGACAGGCTTCTTCACACCCTAAGGGATGAAAAAACCATGTTTAAAGGCGTGTTTTTCGGGAATCAGGATGCCCTTGGAGTGTCTGATGAGTTGATTTTCTACGCAATAGCGCTTGTCAGAGAAAAAATGCCCTGGATAAAGAATGTTTTCCTCTTTGCAAGTGCAGATTCCTTATTAAAGAAGGATATTTCATTTTTCAGCCATCTTGAAGAAAGTGGCCTTAACTATTTCATAAATGTGGGTATCGAATCTGTTGATGAAACCACTGTCGCCCTTTTGAAAAAGCCTGTTTCAAAAGATAGGGTCATGGCCGCATGGCATTTTATAAACCTGATTAACCAAAGATTTCCGCAAGTTGAAATAAGCCTAAATATTTTAGTAAACCAAGGCCTTCCTCATTCCCATTGGACAGAGCTCTTTGAGCTTCTCCAAGAAGAAACACCCTTTCCAAAGGGGACGATATACCTTGTACCTTTTGATGAACCAATAGGCAGATATTTTTTCAACAAGGCAAAGGCAGTAAGGATGGCCACCAAAAGGCCGGTCAGGATCTATAATCTGATTGGCCTATAAAATTACCTCGTTTTTTGGGGTCATGATCAGCCCAGGACCTTCCTGATCTCATTGTGGAGGGACCTTCTAAATTTTTTCATTCTTTTTTTGTCTGAGGGAATGTCCCTCGGAAATGTCCTGGCAGAAAGGAATACAACAGATATCCCTTCCTGAAGATCAATCCAAAAGGACGTGCCTGTATAACCAAGGTGCCCAACACTATTTTGGGAAAAAAGATCACCGCTTGAAGAGCCCTGAAGGCTTGGTCGGTCAAATCCAAGGGCCCACTGAATGTCGGGGTTCGGGGATCTGTAGTCGAGAAATTTACAAATGAGCCTGCCTCTTATGGAGGCAATCCCTTTGCCCTTGTCGTTATAGGCGTTCATTATGGCGATGGTGAGCCTTAAGGTATCCTCAAGATTTGAAAAAAGGCCAGCGTGGCCGGATATGCCCCCTATGGACCAAACATTTATATCGTTTGCCTCACCCCAGCAGATGCGCTTTCTTATGGGGCAATAGCCCGTAGGCACCATAATTTCTGAGAAAGAATCGCCCTTTGGCAAAGGGGATGTAAAGGACGTAAGGCCAAGGGGTTCGTAGATCCTTTTCTTGACAAGGTGCCAAAGGGGCAGTCCAGATGAAATTTCAACGATTCTTCCAAGCAAAATGAAACCAAGATCGCTATAGATGCTCTTGCTTCCTGTTTCATAGGCAAGGGGCGTTGATAGTATTATTTCGCAGGCCCTTGTCTTGGCATTTGTCAAATGGTTTTTCCCTCTTTTTGAAAGAGACTTATAAATGGGCATCCAGGCCGAAAGGCCGGAGCTGTGGCAAAGGAGATGACGCAGGGTTATGTTCCATTTGTCTAATGGTGCATCCGGGAAAAAATCCGTAACCGGCTGGTTAAGCTGTAGTTTATCTTCCGACATCATGGTTGCCACGGCGAGGGCTGTGCAGAGGGGTTTGGTAACAGAGGCAAGGTCAAAGACAGAGTCCTGATCTATCTTTCGACTCCAGGGGACAAAGGTGTGACGTCCGTAGTATTTGCAAAGTATGCCAAGATCCTGTGAATAAATACCGAGGGCAGCACCTGGAAAGAGTCGCTCTTTTATGGCCTTTTGTATTATTGAATCTACTGTAGTAATATTCATCTATATGTGTGAAAGGAGTCTGATATGAAAAAGCGCATATTTGCCCTGATTCTTTGTCTGTTCATCGGTCTTTGTTTTTTGGCAAATCCGGTCTTTTCGGCCCCTGTCAGATACAGGGTCGGCCATGAACCAGTAGCAATGATGGCAGATGGAGTTCTTGCCCGCCCCCTTGGGCTTGCCTCCACTGTCATTGGATCTGCATTTTTCATTGTAACCCTTCCATTTACCATTCCCTCTGGAAGCGTAGGTTCAGCCAAAAGACAGATGATAGACTACCCTGCCTGGTTCACCTTTAAAAGGCCCCTTGGAGAGTTTGGCACAAGATATGAAAGACCCATAATCAAAAAGTCCCACAGGCCTGTAGCTGTTGATGAAACAGAATCGACTCTTGAAAGGACCAAACAGACTGATAAGGACGTATCAAAGAATTAGGCACAAGGTGAAGAAAAGTAAGACCTGTCCTTCCTGATAGACAACCGTTTCAAAACGGCTTGGAACCATTTTCTTTTGGTGCATGGCCCATGATCTATGTCCATTTCAAATGGATGTGAAAAAATCTGATGCTTAACAACTCACTTTTCTTCCCTTTTGGCCTTAGGGCACCAATCCTTCAGGCAGCAGATACGGCAGTTATGAAACGAAGGCCTGCATATGCTCTGACCAAAGGAAACAAGCAAGGGATTGACCGCCGACCACTTTTTCTTGGGAAGAAGCTTCCTTAGGGCCCTTTCTGTATCTTCAGGCCTTTTGGTACGCACAAATCCCCACATGTTTACCAATCTATGCACATGGGTATCCACACAAATGGCAGGTTTTCCAAAGGCCCTTGCAAGGACAAGATTTGCAGTCTTTCTGCCAACACCAGGAATTGTAAGGAGCTCCTCAAGGGTAGATGGCACCCGCGCAGAAAACCTTTCAAGTGCTTTCGGAAGCCCTGAAAGAAATTTGGCCTTGTTTCTATAAAATCCAACTGGATAGATCAGGTTCTCCAACTCTTCAGTGGAAAATCTTTTAAGATCTGACGGGCTCTTTACCCTTTCAAAAAGACGTTTTGCCACAACTGTTGTAACTTCATCCTTTGTGCGTGAAGATAAAATGGTTGCAACCAATACCTTGAAAGGATCCCTTGTCTGCACCTGCTCGAAGGTGAAAACGGGTGCACTGCTCCCTTTCACCTGTTTCTCAACGATTTCGAGCACACGTTCAAGATTCATCTACGTCTGTTGATATTCTTTTGCTGTGGGCAAAGATCTTTGAAAGGGTCTTGAGCAACTCGGTGCTTTGCACTGGCTTTGGAAGAAAGGCATCAATATGAAGGCTTTCTATAAGCTCGTCTGAAAGAACTTCACTGTAACCGCTACACAAGACAACTGGAAGTTTCTTGTTAAGCCTTCGAGCCTTTTTTATAAAATCTGTACCACTCATGCCCGGCATAGTCATATCTGTAATCAGCAGATCCCAAGCCAACGGATTCTTTGCGAAGAGCTTTAAGGCCTTAACTGGATCTGTAAAGATTTTTACATCACATCCTACATCTTCCAGTAGTATCTTGAATATTGAACATATCATCTCTTCATCATCTACAAACATTACCTTGTAACCACTATAAAATGAAGGATTGCCGCTCTCAGACTTTTTATGGTCTTGCGGCCCGCTTCCCCTGTCCTCAGCTACCGGTAAATAAACCTTAAAGCAGGAACCGTTTGAGGGTATGCTTTTGACCTCTATAAATCCACCAAGCTTTTTGACAATTCCATGCACCACGGCAAGGCCAAGCCCGGTTCCCTCATTCTGTCCTTTGGTGGTAAAATATGGCTCAAATATCTTGGCCAACGTATCCTTATCCATTCCATGACCGGTATCTTCCACCTCGAGCACCACAAATTCTCCAGGTTCCACATTGAATTTTACACCATAGTCATGCGAGACAATCTGTTGGCTGAGTCTGATCCTAAGAATGCCACCCTTTGGACGCATAGCGTGATAGGCATTCGTACAGAGATTCATCACTATTTGGTGGAGCTCTGATGGATCAGCTAAAACTGCCCCCGTGTTTTTCAGCGCTGCATCAATGCGAATGTTTGCCGGCAATGTGGAACGGAGAAGTTTCAATGCCTCCTGTACCGTATCAGACACATTTAGAACTTGTCTTTTTACATCAGAATATCGACTAAAAACAAGGATCTGACTTACTAGCTCCTTGGCCCTTATCGATGCAAGCTCAATTTGTTTTAGAAACTTCTCAACCTCTGGAACGCCCTTAGCCTTCATTATGGCCAGCTCTGTGTAGCCTGAAATTACAGCCAGAATATTATTGAAGTCATGAGCAATACCTCCGGCAAGGGTACCTATTGCCTCCATCTTTTGGGCATGTCGCAGTTCATCTTCTAGCTGCTTGGTTCGAGTTATATCCTGGATCATTGCAATAAGGTACTTTATCTCTCCCTTCTTATCGGTAACGGGAGCAATATTCAAGGATATTAGAATTGGTGATCCATCCTTTTTTTTAAACCAAACTTCTGTATGAACTGGCCCTTTTCCATGTTTTATGCGCCAAAGAATATTTTCTCTGTCAGCTAGATTGACATATAAATCATGTGTCTTGACATTGCTTACCAATTCTTCTGAGCTATCATAGCCAAAAATTCGGGCAAAACGAGGATTTACCGTAATGAAATCCCCATCAATGGTGCTCATACTTATTCCTTCGCTTGCGCCATTGAAGATAGTCCTATATTTTTCCTCGCTGTTTCTTAAGGCCTTCGTTCTCAAGTTAAAGTAGTATGCCAATTCTCCAAGCTCGTTATTTGAGGGTATATCTAATTCCACAGACAGGTCTTCTGAGTTTTTTTCAATATGCTTTAACTGTGTTGTAATGCGTTTAAGTGGCAATAATATATGGTGGTACAAAGATGTTCCTGCCAGGAACAGTACCAAAACTATCAATATCGCAAGGAATAACATAAGTTTGTTTGTTACATAATTTACTGGGGTCATCATTATCTCATCAGGAACTGTGACCACTAACTTCCAGTAAGTCTCTGGCAAAAGAAATATGGAGATGGTGGATGGTTTATGAAAAAGCACGTCCTTTTGCACTTTGAAACTTTCAATTCTGTGGTTGTGAGAAATCGTCTGATTTAACGGGTCTGTTAATATTGCGGCAATAAGCAGAGCCTCCTGCTTGGAGATATCCTGGGCATTCTCATAAATTTTCTTGGAAATACTGTGGACTGAGCCATGTTTTTGTGCAATACTGATTATGTTTTGGTTTATTTTCTCGAGCTTTTCTGCGATAGGAGCAAATTCGGGCTGCCTTTTAGCGAATTCCTTGCTAGTAATGAATTTCTGGATTTGGCCTTTTCTATGGTCTTTTCCCTTAAGTTGCACAAGCCCTTCCCTGGGAAATACTATAAATCTGTTATTCCTATCTACTGCAAATATGTAACCTCTTATTTCTTTGGAGACACGAGAAAAAAGCCTCTTTAGCCCAGCAAGTTTAAGATCTACAGTGGCAACACCTCTGAACCGTCCCTTTTTCGTCATTGGTATGGCACAGGTGATCATTGGTTCGTGGGAATAAGGATCGATGTAAGAACGGGACCAGTAGGCCCTTCCTTTTTTCACAAATCTCACCGGGACGTACCATTCTTCATGATGGTAACCAGAGACATTATAATCATTATAAAAAATCAGCTCGCTCTTGCGATTGCGTCCCCAAAAGAGACTCGCTTTTTCCTTTTTCGGATCCAAAAGAAAAGGTTCTGGCCATATTCCCCCGCCTGCAGAAAGACCTGCCAGGGAATCTATATCGAACACTCCAGGAATTGTCTTTTTGATGGCGGCCTGATTCGGGACAAGACTCATTGCAGTATAGCTCATGAGGGAGGCTGCATTTTCTGCCTGTCCTAACATGCTGTTGATCTTGTACACCACTCCCCTACCCGCATCAATCATGGTTGATTGCTTCTCTTTCAGAAGCATGGGTTTGATAAAATGTTGAGCCGAGTAAATAACTACCACCACAACCATCACCATCATCGCTAAAAAGCTAAGGGGTAGAAATACTTGGATATTGTGTTTGAACTTTGGACTTTTCATGAATTGCTTTTTAACTTCGCATAAAAAAGAAAGCTTGAAATATATAGTGACGTTATTTTAATAGCTCATCGACAATAATTTGGTCTTTAATAAGAATTGTTTGGAAGTGTTAATTGTGAAAATAAAAGCAATAATGATTATATAAATAGGCTGATATCGTCTGAAAAACGAAAACTCCGTTTGACACGTCAGCTCAGACATACCTCTTCTTTCAACATACAGCAGGCTATTTTGTAGGAAGGCACTCCATCCTTGTCATATTTGATGTTTGCAGGATGAAAAAGTTTATTCATGACGCATCCTTCCGGAATGCTAAGGGAGAAAAGCTCTGTCTCTGTAAGAGGTGGCCTTTTGACGAGTCTGTCGTCTACAATCTCAAAGGCGTGGAGCGGGTAATCCTCACACAAGGGGCAGGTATAGACCCTGCCGTTAGGAAACAAAAAGTAGTTTTCCGCCACAATGCCTGCGCATTCAAAAGGTTCATCCTGTTTAAGAAACACCTTTGGATAGTGGCAAATAAGGCCAAGGGCTGCTGCCTTCCTTGCTGTCTCTGGTACAACTGATTCCCAGACATCCTTTGTAAGCTGGAGGCTGCTGCCTTCTCTTTTTGCTGGATTGCCTCTTATACCGATGACCTGGATAAAAAACCTGCTCACACCAAGCCCCTTTAAAAGGGAAGGCATCTTGGGAAGATTACTGATGTTTCTTGAGCTTGCGGTAAAGATGGCACTTACACTAAATCCCTTCTCTACAGCCTTTTTAATGCCGGCTGTGCAGGTATCGAAACTGCCTTTTCCCCTTATTGGATCATTTACACTTGGGGAGGAGCCATCGAGGCTAAAGCTGAAATAGTCCACCTCGTCAGGGGTGACCTTATCCAGGATGTCATGAAACAGATATCCGTTTGTATCAACTGTGACGGAGCCATAACCGAGGCGTCTTGCCTCTTTAATGGCCTCTGGAAGCGCCGGATTCAAGGTTGGCTCACCCCCAAGAAACACAACATTTGTATCTTCCACACTTTTTATAGTTTTGGAACCAGCCGAGATTGAAAAGAGCTTGAGCCACTTCTTTATGGTTGATTCATCAAGGGTCCTGGTACCATGCTGCTCACGATTTATGTAACAGTGGGCACATTTGAGGTTGCATGCAGTAAGGATGTGAAAGAAAAGGTTTCTGGAGTTTGGCTGAAACTGTACGGTTCTTCTTTTTATCATATCTGTTCTAATTCTCTTTTGGTTTATTTGGCCTTCAAGGTGTACTCTTCAAGGAGTGTATTTTTCAAGTAGTTGTTATTCTTATTAAAATAGGCCTTAAAGAGGGCCAGGCTCTCATTTCTAAGTATGCCTGGAATTACTTTTACTTGAGCGTCCCGGTACAGTGGGGCACAAACGGCCTTGCCCTTAGAGGCAGAAAAAGGCACATATTTGTCAAGTCCGCATGCTCCACCCATAACGTCTTCATAGCCAAAGACAATGGACCTTATCCCGCTTATCAATAGCGCTCCAGCGCACATGAGACAGGGCTCAAGTGTGGAGTAGGCAATGACCTTCTGGCCAGGTCTGCCACGGCTTACCCAGTCTCTTAAGGCAAGTATTTCTGCATGATCAAGCTCGTTTTGTAAGGCGCCGTTGCTGTTGAGCCTGCTTCCTACACCCACGATCTCGTCCCGGCTTACAAGCACACATCCAACAGGAAACTGGCCGGCCGCAAGGGCCTTTTTGGCAAGACCAAGGGCCTGTGCCATCCATTTTTCATGATATCTGCGTTCTTTCTCATCCATTTCTCGCAAGCCAGATCTTCAGGTATTCTTCCAACATGAAACCATATTCTGTCTCCTGCTGCATGGCATTTTGGACCCTTCTTATTGCCTCTTTATCAAGCCTGTCATAGAGTCGGCGACAGATGAAGTTTACACATATGACGTGTCTCGCCTTGATTAGACAGCCTCTTTCCCCAAGAAACCAGCATCCCGTCGGATCCCATGGCCCTTTGGGAAGGCTTACCTTCATAAGCAGGTTTATAAGAAGATTTACCACATCGAACTTGTTTTCTATGCCACTTCCGCAACAGCTCCCCCCGTCTTCAAGAGCGCATCTGGTGCATTCTTCAACAACGCCGGCCTGTTCCATCACCTTCCAGTTGTTATCTATGCTCCTTTCGTACTTTTCGAGCATAGACCTTACTGTTTCGTCTTCAAGTAGCCTGGAACCAAATGTACTGTATATGCGCTTGGCCCATTTGATCTTTTTTTCCATTGGATGATCTGGTCCAACTGGTATTTTGGTAAAATCTATGGTCATTTGGCCTAATTCTTGGAATTTCTTTATTACCGCACTTTGTGAAAGAATTCAGACATTGCGGCTGCCTTTTAGGCAGAATATCATATATGCAACACGGAATAAAATCTTATTTGAACCAAGGAACGGAGAAGGAGTTGTGAATAAAAAATCCCTCTATGCCGAGGCAGGTGTGGATATAGACAAGGCAAACCGTCTAGTTGACTCCATAAAGGATCTTGTTTCTTCCACCCATACCAAGGGAGTTATTACTGAAATTGGTGGCTTTGCAGGCCTTTTTGCCCTTGATCAGGAAAAATACAGAAATCCTGTGCTCGTATCGTCAACCGATGGGGTTGGGACAAAGCTCAAAATCGCATTCATGACTGGAGTTCATGACACGGTTGGCATTGATCTTGTCGCCATGTGTGTAAATGACATAGCCGTGACCGGTGCTGCGCCGCTCTTTTTTCTCGACTATTTCGCAACAGGAAGGCTTGAGGAGGATGTTGCAACCTCTGTAATAAAAGGCATTGCCAAGGGGTGTAAGATTGCCGGCTGTGCACTGATCGGAGGAGAAACGGCCGAGATGCCTGGTATGTATCCTGACAACGAATATGACCTTGCGGGTTTTTCCGTAGGGGTGGTTGAAAGAGACGAGATAATTGATGGTTCTGACATAGGCGTTGGACATGAAATAATAGGTGTTGCCTCTTCAGGTCTTCACAGTAACGGCTATTCCTTGGTAAGAAAGCTGTTCTTCAAGGATCTCAGGCTTGGCGTCTCTGACACCCCTGACGCCTTTTCTGGGAAAAGTGTTGGCGAGATCCTTCTTACTCCAACCCGTATCTATGTAAAGACGATTCTTAATCTACTTAAGAGCTTTAAGATCCACGGCATTGTCCACGTAACCGGCGGCGGTTTTCAGGACAACATTCCAAGGGTTTTGCCAAAAAAGTGCAAGGCAATCATAAAAAAGGGAAGCTGGTATGTTCATCCTGTATTCAAATTCATTATGAAGGAGGGAAACGTACCAGAGGAAGAGATGCTAAGGACATTCAACTGCGGCATTGGGCTAATACTTTTTGTGCCCGCCTCCCAGACCCAGGACATCATGCTCCAGTTAAAGGCCCTGAACGAAGAGCCATTTCTTATTGGACGTGTGGAAGAGCGCAGCCCAGATGAGCCTTCGGTTATATTCGAAGGAGAAGGTCTGTTTTGATTCTTGTTAGTGGCTGCCTCCTTGGCATATGTTGCAGGTATGATGGGCTTTCAAGGCCTGATGATAAGATCATTGAAATGGCAAGTTTCAGACGCCTATTACCTGTTTGTCCAGAACAGCTTGGAGGGCTGCCGACACCGAGAAGTGCCG
>JALSQG010000077.1 GCA_026985565.1 Deltaproteobacteria bacterium | reverse complement strand
ATGGCCCTTGCACCCCTTTGGGCCGCTGTTGAACCTGATTCCGAATAGAAGGTGTAACTAAAAAGCCGCCTTTGGATAGGCTCAAAGTTCTTTTGGACGGAAAAGGCCTTCCTAAGTGCCTGGGCCATTTCCTCCACTGTTTCAACCACTTGCCCAAGCTTCCAATGAAGGTAGGCCGGGTCGTCCTGCCATCTAATCCTGTGTGCGTTTAGAAATATGCAAGGCCTTGGTTTTATGATGAATTCATAGACCTGGCTGCTAACATCACCAAGGTATATATCGGAATAGAGGGTGTAGGTCATATCTGCCAAGCTTGGGCTATCAAGGTCGATCAGCATGTTCGGCAAATTAAAATAGTCCTTTGGCACCTTAGGTGCCCTGTGTCTCAATCTCCTCTTGAAAAGTACGATATGGGGAGAAAGTATAAGGTTGAATCCTCTTGACTCCTTGAAAAAATCAAGTACGTCAAGCCCCATGACGTTCCAGGATGCAACTTTTTGGTCAAAATGAGGGTTGTATACCACTGTAGGATTCGTATTTTTAAAAAAACGCGGCGGCCTTCTGCCTTTGTTGAGCCCTTTAATCACCTCGAATTTGGGATAGCCGACAACTGCATAGTGGCCTTTTCTTAAAAAGCCCAGTTCGTTTAGACGATCTTCGATCTTCTTTCCAGGTAGCAGAATAAAATCGAACATTCCAAGACGCTTGTCGAATCCACCTGCCCTGTCTCCTGCTCCGTGGCGGCAGTGAATCATTGTAAGGTTTTTGAGCCCGAATCTTGTCTTGAGCTGCATGCAGTTTCTCTCTGGTGCCACAAGGACATCAATACCCCTGAAAAAATCCAGATTGTTCCTGAGAACAAGCCTTTTGCGGTAAAACGCCCATCTTGAAATAAAAGGGTCTATGAACCTGTAATAGGAGGGGACACTTAGGAGCCTGAATTCACACTTTTGTCCCGGGTAAAGCGTTGCTATCCTTTTGGCATAATCGAGTTCCTGGGTGCTGGAACATGCAATTATGCATCTAAACTGGGGATAATTTCTTGAAAGCTCAAAGGCATAGGGCGCAGCATGAGGCACCTGATGGATGAAGTAGTGATTAAACAAGAAACATATCTTACGCATCTTTGCCATGTAGCACCTGGTCAAAAGCAGACAAATAACCTTTTACTGCATTTTCAAGGGAAAAGTCACGGGCCCTGCTAATAAGCTCATCCCGTTGCCATCTCCTATCGAGTGCTTCCAATACGGCCTTGGAAAAGGAGTTGGCATCTCCTACAGGTACAAGAAGGCCGCATTTTCCTCCCTCAAGTATTTCTCTTGCGCCTCCTGGAGAGTCAGTGCAAACAACAGGGCAGCCAGTGGCAAGGGCCTCAATGACCACACCAGGCAGACCCTCAAATGTTGAAGCATGGCAAAAAAGATCTGCCCTGGCCATAAAGGATATGGGATTTTGGACAAAACCTGGCATATCTACCTGTGTCTCCATCCCCATCTCCTTTATCAGTCTTTTGAGCCACCTCCTGGCCTTGCCCTCTCCAAGTATAATGAGTCTCAACGTCTTTTGGCTACTGGCTATCTTCACTGCCTTTATTATGGTGGAAAATCCCTTTTGCCTCCTCAGTCTTCCGGCAGCAAGAAGGACGGGCACCTGCCTTTTTCCCCTCTCTGACAAAAGCCAAGGATGCCCAGGTGGCTGTTTTGACAACTCAATCAACCTTTCGCTATAGACCGGATTGTACACCACCTTTATACGCGCCTCGTCTACAGAAAAGGCCTGGGCAAGATCCTCCTTAACAGCCCTGCTAACTGCTATAATCATGTCAGCCTTTGGATAGAGCCTTTTGGCCTGCAAGAAACGTATTCGTTTTGAAAGTTTCCTGCTCTTTTTCAAAGACGCAGTTACATGGCTACTGAGCCTAAGGACAAAAGGCCTTTTAGAGCCTGATAGAACTTTTGCAGAAAGGGCAGTGATATGGGCGTGATTGGCCGCAGAAAGAAACAGGTCGAAATCGGCTGTTTTCATATATCTCGAAAGGGCAAACTTACTTAGACTCATTTTCCCTCTTCTTGAAAGAAGAGGAAATATAAGGCCAAGTGGCCCCTGGTTTAGCTGGTAAAGCCTTACGCCCTCAGGAATTTCCTCCCATAGCGGCCCAGAGGCGTCCACAACCACAAGCTCAACCTTGTTGCCCCTTTCTGCAAAACCTCCAAGGAGACTAAGAAGCCTCCTTGTTGCACCACCCCAGGTAAGTCCATATATGAATGCAGAGATCTTCAAACCGTTTAATCCTTGATGAGTCTGGCCTGGCCTTTTTCCAGGCAGTATGCCCTATCTGCCTCTTTCAAGATGGTTTCCTGATGAGATATCGCAACAATGGTTACCCAGTCTGTGAGTCCTTTTAAGGTCTTGCATATTTCTTGTTCGGTCTTTGGATCAAGGGCACTTGTGGCCTCATCCATTATGAGAAGGCTTGGTCTTCTGACAAGGGCCCTTGCAATGGTTATTCGTTGCCGCTGGCCCCCTGAGATCAGCCCACCCCGTTCTCCCACTTTACTGTAGATGCCCTTTGGCATCTGAGATACAAAATCCCAAGCTCCGGCCTTTTTGAGGGCATCTATCACGTCTCTTTCCTCAATCTCTTCATCTCCAAGGCTGATGTTGAAGAAGATCGTGTCATGTAGAAGAATGGTCTCTTGCGGCACATAGCCTATTTTCTTTCGCCATCTCTTAATGTCTACCTGATCAAGGGGTGTATCGTCTATTAGCACCTGTCCCGAGCGTGGGGAAAAAAGGCCTGTGATAAGATCAACTATGGTTGTCTTGCCAGATCCAGACGGCCCGATAAGGGCAGTAAACGAGCCCTTTTCTACCTTCATGTAAAGATGATCCAGGATGACCTTTTCTTTGTATGAAAAGGACACATCCTTAAGGCTGATGGACTTTTGAAACCTTGGTGCTGCTGTTCCCGAAGCTACTTCCCTTTGTTCTTCTGCCTGTTTTGTCTTTTCAAGGAGCGACCAGTAGGCACTTTCTGCTATGACCATGGCCTGATGTTCCCTTTGTGCACGCTGCAGGGCCTTTAAGATCTTTGCAAGCATGTAAACCATGACCAGGACATTTGGCAGGGGAAGGTTCAAAAGCACCAGAGCCACATAAAGACCAAGGGCAAAAAAAATCGTTGAAAGGGGCTCTTGAAGTGCCCTTAGTGCCTCTTTGCTAAAGACCTGCCTTTGAAGGGCATTACGAAGCTCGAGGGTCTTTTTTTCAAGTAGCCTCTCTGCCGCCTCCTCTCGGGCCATTGCCTTAAGAGGTTTTATTGAAAGGAGGATGTCCGTAAGGAATGACAGAAGGGATTTTAGCAGGATGGTCTGATCCCTTCCTGCCCGTTTTGCCATTCTTACCATGAATCTAAGAACCATAAGGATGAAAGAGCCTATGAAAATTGCAATTATCGTTGCCTTCCACGCCACCATCAAGGCGACAATGGTATAGACAACGGCATTTAGGACCATGGCAATGGCCCTCATTCCAAACAGATAGGCGTCTGCAGAACGCGTGGCCTCTGTTGCAAAGGAATTTGTAATGGAACCAGTTGGTTGGTGGATGTAATAACCCCAGCTACTGTTGAAGATGGCCTTTAAAAGGTGCAAACGCAGATCTGTTGCCACATCTGCTACCATGTAGCCTACTCGCTTGTTTGCAAGAAGCACAAGAACCACCTTGACCACTATGCTTAAGACAAAGATGGTAAGCAGGATTCCAATGGTCGGCCTTACATGTATCAAGGTAAAAAATTGTGAGATGGCCCTTTCAAGGCTTGAAGATGCCTTATGGGATATTTGGCCTGCAGAAAGGCTTAGAAGCGGCAAAAGCATGGTCATGCCAAAGCCTTCTGCTATACCTGCAAGAAGCATGGCGCCAAGGGTGATGGCGCTTTTAACTGGGTATCTTTTAAAGAATGTGATTATGAATTTCATGGAAATGTCTTTTGACAGAAGGCCCTGTCAGCAGGATATTTTATGCCAGGTGCTTTACTTTCTGAAAGGCCTTGGCTATTGCCTCCACCTGCTCCCGACTGTGAGCTGCACTTAGGCTACACCTTAAAAGTGCTGTGTTGTCCGGGGTTGCAGGTGGCAAAACCATATTCACATACACCCCATTTTCAAGAAGCCCATTCCAGGCGGCAAAGGCCTTTGGAATCTCACTAAACCGCACAGGAATTATTGGACTTGGCTCAGGACCAAGAGAAAAACCCATCTCTTTTAGCTGTCCATAGAGCAGATTGGCATTGTCCCACAGGCGTGATCTAAGTTGTGGCTCCTTTTCTATGATCTCAAGGGCCTTTCTTGCTGCAGCGATGTTGGCTGGTGACGAAGATGCGGTAAATACATAAGGCCTGCTTGCAAAACGTAAAAGCTCCAGTTCCTTATGGTTGCTTGAACAGTATCCGCCCACGGAGCCGAGGCTCTTGCTGAACGTACCAATGACAAAATCTACATCCTCCTCAACCCCGGCCTCTTCTGAAAGTCCCCTGCCATGCTCACCAAGCACGCCAAGGGAGTGCGCCTCATCTACCAGAAGGTATGCACCATAAGCCTTCTTAAGCTCTACAATCTGCCTAAGTGGAGCCCTGTCACCAAGCATACTGTAGAGCCCTTCCACTGCTATCAATATATTGGTTCCTTTCTTAATAAGTCGCTTAAGCCGCTTCTCAAGATCTGAAACATCGTTATGCCTGAACCTGTAAACCTGAACCCCTCCGAGACGGCATCCGTCATAAATGGATGCGTGGCAGTCAGCATCGAGAATTACGATGTCCTTTGGACCTACAAGTGTTGAAAGTGCAGAGAGATTGGCACTGTAGCCCGTGGTGAAGACTATGGTATGTTTTTTGTTTAGGAATCTCGAAATTGCCTGCTCAAGCTCCACATGAACCGAATAGGTGCCGTTTGCCATCCTTGAGCCTGTGGTGCCTGTTCCATGTTCTCTGACGGCCTTGCATGCCGCCTCAATACATTCTTTTCTGTGGGGCATGCCAAGATAGTTATTTGTGCCTGCCAGGATCGTCTTTCTACCATCAATTATGGCCTCAGTGCTTGATAAAATTTCTTCTAAGACGACCTTGAAAAAGGAATCGCTATACTGTTGCAGGGTTTCTATTGATTGCTGGATCTTTTGGAACTTGTCAAAAAGGCCCATATTATTCTGGCTTTTTTAGCAAATTATCTATCTGTAGGGCAAGGTCTTTAACGGTTTGCACCTCGGAAAGAACATTTATGGGGATTGAGATATCAAATGCATCCTCCACTGCTGCAAGGATCTCCATGGATTTAAGAGAATCGATGGAAAGATCAGCTTCAAGGTCTGTGTCTTCATGGATTTGCAGATCCTTTGAAACATGCTGTTTCAATATGTCTATTATGATGGAAAGAGTGTTGTCATCCGCCCTCATGAGTTGATTCCTCGTCTCCCACAAACACCTGGATAATTGATTGATGCTTGAAAAAAAGATGATCTTTCAGCTGTTAACCTGGAACTGACTTTATTAGCCAACCAATCCATTTTCAAGGGCTAACTTGAGGGTAAGCCTGGGCATCCAGGAAAGGCCATGTTCCTGTACGTTATTTGCACATACCCAGTCTGGATGTAGAAGTTCCCTGACCTTCCACGGCGTCAGCATGACAGGGCGTGAACGGAGCCTGGACGTTACAAGGCCTCCAAGGCCTACCAGTTTTAGAACAGGCCCAGGGACCGTTACAGTCAATATCTTTCTTCCAAATACTGTCTGACATGTGTGGATAACATCCATCCAGCTGTAGCCACCAGGAGTCCCATCGTGAATCTCTAATATCTTAGCGGACTTGTGGCCATCTCTTACAACCTCAAGAACCGCTTCAGCAAGATCGAAAACGTGAATCAATGAAAACCTGTTTGATCCTGAGCCAGGAATGAAGGCAAGGCCCTTTTGCATGGCCTTGAAGATGGGAACAATTTCCTTGTCCCCTGGGCCGTATACAGCAGGCGGACGTATTATTGTCCATGAACCACATCCCCATCTCTTTATCAATTCTTCTGCCTTATATTTACTTTCTGCATATGGTGAAATGGATGGATGACGGGCCGCAAGGGAGGATATGAACAAAAGTCGTGGCTCCTGACATACCGCCTCCATGGCCTCCAAGACGGCCCTTGTACCAAGGGTATTGACAGTAAAAAAATCCCTTGGGTCAAGTGCCTTTACAACACCTGCACAATGTACCACAGCATCTGCACCTGAAACGAGCTTTCTCAAGGCATCAACATCCTTAACACTTCCCTTAACCCAAGATATTCCTGGAAGGTCTGGCCTTGATCCAGGGGATTCGCTTCTATAGAGCGCCCTTATCTTAAGACCCTGCCTTACAAAGATATTGAGCAAATTTATACCTATAAAACCTGTGGCACCTGTAAGGGCTACGGTTCTGATGCTGTTCATGAATTTAAAAGGGTATGGGAAACTTACGCATCTCAATAAAAAGATATGGAAATCACTTGAAAACCAAGTCAGGAAAGCCTTATGAGATCAAGCTTTAAACACCTCTTCTTTGTGCCGCTTCGAGACGGTTTGCCAGAAGTGGTCCTAACCAGGGTGTTTTTGGGTACTATTTCCACGTGGCACTCTATTCCAAGTTCGGTTGCAATCAAGGCCTTCAACCTTTCCTTGAACTCCCCATGATCTGTACCATTTGAATTTCTAAACTGTACCACAACCACTGCACGTTCCCGGCCTGCCTGGTCTGTAATGGAAAATGCACAAGCATCCCCTATACGGACCTCATCCATGGTTTCTGCCAGATATTCTATGTCTTGGGGCCATATGTTTCTTCCATTTATTATAATAAGATCCTTTGAACGACCAGTGATAACAACCTCTGAACCAGAAATGTAGGCTATATCTCCTGTGTTTAGCCAGCCATCTTCACTCAGGACCTCTTTTGTTGAAACAGAATCGTTGAAATAGCCTTCCATGACACTTGGGCCCCTTAGAAACAGCGTTCCACACTGTCCTGAAGGAAGAGCCCTGCCGTTTTTATCCCTTATTTCAGCCTCAAAACCGGGCAAAAGACGACCGCATCTTACAAACTCCTTGGCCCTTGTACTTTCTTGTTCTCCAGTCGGTAAAAAGAGGATTTCATTATTTTGGGCGAGCCTTTCCTTATCCACCCTGTCTATCTTGAGGCCGTTGCCTACCTTGGAGAAACTGACAGCCAAGGAGCACTCTGCCATTCCGTAACATGGCATAAAGGCCCTTGAATCAAATCCGATGCCTTTTAGTCGTTCAGCAAACTTCTTCAAAAGTTCAGGCCTGACCATTTCAGCGCCAACACCGGCTACCCTCCAATTAGAAAGATCAAGCCCCTCCAGATCGTTGGCCCTTAGACGCATGGCAGCCAGTTCATATCCAAAGGGTGGGCTGAAGGAGATGGTGCCTCGATTTTCAGACATGAGCTTTATCCACAGGCCTGGCCTCATGGCAAAATCGGCTGTTGAGAAAAAATCAACTGACATCTGGGAGCCAAGGGTGGCCAGAACCAAGCCAACAAGGCCCATGTCATGATAGAAGGGCAGCCATGAAACAGCCCTGTCCTTATTTCTGCAGCCAATGCCGTGACAGGTGATTATATGAATGTTGTTCATGACAGCCCGTTGGGAAATCATGACCCCTTTCGGGAATCTGGTGGAACCAGATGTAAACTGCAAGTAGGCAAGCTCTCTTTGGCCAAGGGGTTCAAGTTTGGCATTGGACTCTGGAAGCCTGTCATAGACGTCAGGAGACCCAACAAGATGAATGTTTAGCTCCTTTGACGCCTCCTTTAGATACGGCAGATAATCTGGAGTAGCAACTGCCAGCTTGGCATCACTTAGGCTAAGAAGCCTTTTTATCTGTTTGATGTAGCCTTTTGCCCCACTAAAGTGCATCACTATAGGCAGGGGAACAGGCACGATACCGGCATACTGACAGGCAAAGAAAAAGCGGATGAAATCGGGGTGGGTATTTGCAACCATTGCCATATGGCTGCCCCTTGGGACCCCTGTATAAATAATCTTTCTTGCAAGTGTTCTTGCCTCTTTCTTAAGTTGCCAATAAGGCACACTTTTTTCTAATTTTCCTCGACGATTATAAAAATTGAAGCCAGTGATCCCTTTTGATGCATATTCAAGGGCATCTGTAAGTGTTTCAAAGTCTCCATATCTTATGGGTATGGTGTTTTCGGAAGGGGTTGGAAGGACCGCCTCCAACGGGGCCTGTTTCACATCCTGCTTTCCCTTTGGAGACGTAACTATTACTGCCTGATTCTGATTCATGTTTACGATGCCTTTTTACTGGTTCTGCACTCTCAGATGTGTTTATCTGCCTTGCAAGACCGCCATTTTGGTTATTAAAGCATGAGATAGTATCAAATTAACAAAGTTTTAACAAGGAATTGTAAAGGATTTAGGTGTAAAAAAGGAATGTGGTTTTAATGAGTTTTGCCAGAGTGCCCAAAATCATGGCCTTCACCCTTTTGTATCTCGTGGTTGGCGGATATCGTTTTGGCACAGGGGATCATGTGTCACAACTGCCTACTGTTCTCCATTTCTTTGACCCAAATCTTTATCAAACAGATTTTCCCATGCAAATGATATTTCCCTGGTATGTAAAATCAGGGCTTTTCATCGCACTTTCCTGGATTTCCCACCTGCTCAATATGCCCATGGAGTATCTGTTCTTTCTAACCTATCTGATTGTGCTCTTTTTGTATCTTGCCTGGATGGATGAGCTCATGGCCATTGTTGGAATCAACAAGGAATTCAGGGAGTTGGGTCTCCTTCTTCTCTTGCCATATTCTTATCTCTATCAGTCTGTTTCCCACTTTCACCTTGTAACACTTCGCCTCGTACCCTACTTCTTCGTTCTTCCCTTTTGCATTAAGACCACAACCCTTTTCATTGAAAAAAGATATTTTCTTGCGTCCCTTTTCTGTGCCTTAATTTTCCTGATACATCAGCAGATAGGCCTTATAATCTTTGGCACAGTAATCTTTTCCCAGTTGGTTCAGGCCCTTGAAGGTCAAGTTGAGAAAAAGGCCATCTTGTTTCTTGCCTTGCCCTTTCTAATGCTCTTTGTCGTTCATTTTTTTGTGATGCAGCTTTTCGGACAGTACAGGGGTTACCCATGGTTTGATCTTAAATGGGGTAAAGAGCTTCTTGAAATGGTGCGCTTTCGGGTTCCCCACCACCTGTTACTATCCTATTCAGGGTTTGTCGAATGGGCCTTTTTCGGGCTTGCGGCCTTTTTTGCAACCTTTGTGCTGTTAAAGGTTGAAGGTGACAGGCGGGTTTTAAAGCCCCTAACTTACATGGCAGTGGCAATCCTGATGGCCTCTTTGGCAGGATTTATCTTTACAGAGATCGTACCGCTTCCCCTCGCCTTTGCTCTATATCTTTTTCGTTCAGACGTACTCCTTCGCATAATCGGCTTTGTTTCTTTTATGCTTTTTTTGAACGTTTTTTTACCCCACAAACGCATTGGCAATGTGGTACTGTTACTGTTTCTTATAACTGCGGCATCAGGGGCTGTTGCAACCTGTCTTAACAAAAACATCAGGGTCTTTACTCCAAGGACTGAGCTTACCCAAATGTCTTCCTGCATAAAGGCGAAAACCCCTCTTTCTGCCTTTATTCTTGCCTCACCTTCATTAAAAGGGCTGAGACTTTACAGTGAAAGAAGCGTGTTCGTAAGCTGGAAGAGCCATGGCCTCTTTTTTCCACCTGAGATCGCAAGAAAATGGTTTAGGAGAATGAAACTTCTGTGCAATATGGAGGAAAAAATCCCGTGCAAGGGCACGGAGTGCAAAAGGCTGTGCGGGCAAAACTACAATGCCCTTTCCACCAAAAGACTCCTTTTGATTGCAAAGGAGTATGGAACAGATTACCTCCTTTGCAGTAAAGACAGGGAGCTTGATTTTGACAGGATATGTGAAACAAGGAATCTCGTATTCTACAAACTGAAATAATTGGCATGGAATCAAGAAATTATAGAACTGTAAGAGTTGCCTTAGGGCTTTTTCTCATCTTGGAAATTTTCATGCTCACCCCTTACTTTTGGATAAGGTTATCTTGGTGTGAACAGTCGCCATGGATTCCCTCTTGGAAGGAAGTAACCTATCAGGGTTCTAAACCCCTTACCAAACTGCTCGTTCGTGTCAGCATAGACCACGCCTTTGGGAAATGCCCCTATCCATTAAAGGAGGCAGCATCGGGTTTCCTTTCCTGTCCTCTTGACTGTAAACACTGTCTTTTGATTTCTGCCGAGACCGTGACCATGAGCCTTTTTTTCCCTCAAGAAAAGTATGAACACTTTGTCTGGTTTGAGCCAGGGGATCTTGATACAATCCAGAGGGTTAGGTGGAAGAAAAGTGGCAACAGATGGCTTAAATTGTACCGCTGGACAGAGGAAGGCGTTGAAAGACTTGTTGTAAGGCCAAGGTCAGAGGGGCAGGAAGACCTATTGCCTTCCAGGTGGTCTCGCCGTTACAAATCTTTTTACAGCTACCCCAATTCCTTTATTTCTTTAGATTACAAAGGAATATCCGAGCCTCTGGCACTCTTTTATCTGGTATCCCGTCTTGGCGCCAAGCAGTCAAAGGAGCGGGTGAGACTATACGTCTTTGGAAAGAAGACCCTGCACCAGGTAGGCATTCGTTTCAAAAAGACGGTTCATGAAAGGATCAATTACGAACAGGCGGGGCAACAGTATATCAAGAGGGTTAAAGACAGAAGGAAGGAGCTTTTTGTCTATACCCTTTCATCCAGTTGCGTTTGCCCAAAGGGGAAAAAGAAAGAGCCCTTCTCACTCTTGGGCCTTCAAAAAAATATAGAATTCCACGTTGATCCCACAACCGGTCTTATCTTGAAAATAAAGGGAGACAATCAGCTTCTTGGCCATATCGAGCTTGATCTAAAAAAGGCTTTGGAAAGAAATTAGCTATTTGCTACTGTCAGTAAGGATTTTTTCACACAGTTTCAGGTCCTCCACACTGTCTACGTCTATGGCCGCTTCAGCAAAGGGCATCAGAACATATCCGAGTTTGCAACCAAGGACAAAAGAGGCCCTTTCGAGTGCTTGCTCAAGGCTCAACCTCCCCATAAGATAACGAAGCGCCCACGTCCACCCAAAGCCACTTATTATTCTTAGAGGGCTTTTTCTTTGTTCCTCAAGGTTTTTCCAAAAAAACGGCGTATCAAAAGAGGCCGTATTCATAAAGCCAAAAAGGTTGCAAGAGCAATACTGTCCGTTACGGAAACGATAGTATGTTCGTTTTACATGCGGGTATTTCTCAAGGATTTTTCGCCTTGCAAGACCAACAACAAGGTCGGCCCTCGATGAAAGTGCATTTTCGCAAAAGTAGCGAACATGTCTTGGTTGAAGAAGCCCGTGATCTGACGTGGTGAGAAGAACGGGTTTGCTGCCACCTGTTGCCTTAAGGGCCTTGTAGGCAGACATACTTGGGCCTTTTTCGTTTTGCACCCAGATCAGGTTCCCTTTTCCAAGGAGTCTATCTATCTGGGGTAATTTTCGAAAGGAGGCCAAATCGTTTCCGCAAAGGACTATTCTGTCTATGAAGCCGGATTCTATAAGTGCGTCAAGTACCCTCAAGATAAGTGGCCTTCCTGCAAGCTCGATGAATGCCTTGGCCTTCACATGGTATTTTGCAAGAAGCTCCGATCCCTTTCTTCTTTCACCGGCAAGGATTATACCATTGAATCTTGCCAAAGAAGGGCCGTCTTTACGAACCGTCGAACGCATCAGGCGATCACCTTTTCAAAAATCCTGTACGTCTTATAGGGCCTTGCCCCAAGGGCCTCAATTATACGTCTCATTGCAATATTGTCTTCAAGGATCCAGGAAAGCTCCACCTGCTTCATCTGAGACGACTTTATCTCATTCATGACGTCCCTGATCAGGGACAGACTTATGGCAGCACCAGTTAATCTTCCCTGATATTTTTTTAACACTCCCATAAGTACCACCCTTCCAGAGTTGAAGCTGTGAAATCTCAATCGCCACAGCAATTTAAGCCAGTTGATAGGAAACAGCTTCCCGTTCATATCCTTTAAGATCTCATTGAGATTTGGCAAAAGGACAATAAAGCCTGCGGCCTCACCATTTAGTATGGCTATCCTGATTAGTTTGGGATTTGCAACATGACTCATTGCCTTTCCAAGCTCCAGATACTCATAGCGAGTAAAAGGTACAAAGCCCCAGTTTTCAGACCAGGCATTGTTGAATATGCTGAAGATGGAATCGAGTTCCGATTCGAGATTTTTCTTGTCCAAGGGGCGGGTAAAGATTTTGCTTTCGCCTTTTCCAAGCACGGCCTTTATCTTATCAAGGGTTTGGTCTTTCTTGTCAATGAGATAGGCAATCAGATCCTTTGCCTTTCTGTGGCCCAGTCTTTCGATTTGTTCCAAATAGTATGGTGGATTGTGACCCATCATGAAAAAGGGAGGATGCTCATATCCTTTAATAAGAAGTCCACATTCCTGATTGATGGACAGATTAAAAGGTCCAGCCATGCCTGTCATGCCCTGGGCCTTTAGCCAGTTTGAAGCGGTATCGAACAGTGCCCTAAAGACACGTTCGTCATTAATGGCCTCAAGCATGCCCCAGAAACCGATTTTTGATTGATGGGTGTCGAGAAAGAGAAGATCCACCTGAGCGCTTATTCTTCCAATTACCTCGTCGCCTCTGCAGGCAATCCAATAAGAGGCATAGGCATGTTTGAAAAAAGCGTTTGATTTTTTGGAAAGATGTAGCCTTCTTTCAAGCATTAACGGTGCAATCCAGTTGGGATCCTTTTCATATATGAGCCATGGAACGCGAATAAAACGGCTAAGATCTCTGCTGGTATGAA
>JALSQG010000076.1 GCA_026985565.1 Deltaproteobacteria bacterium | reverse complement strand
TGTTTCACCCCAACCTAAAGGTTCTCCTGAAGAAATCATCGCACAAGTCAAGGCCTTTCGCCGCCGCTATCGCCTGGAGGGATTGAATATCAAGGAGATGAAAGAAACGGGGCGGGCATGAACGAGCGAGGAGATTTTGTACTGGATGCTTCAGTGACACTGGCATGGTGCTTCGAGGATGAAGCAAGCCCTTTTGCAGACGAGGTGCTGGACAGCCTGAACAAATCTGTAGCTCTGGTTCCGTGCATCTGGCCTTTGGAAATCACGAATGTACTGGCCATGGCGGAGAGACGAGGTCGCATCGACAAAGCAGGCAGCATCCGTTTCATTAGCCTTATCACCCAACTTCCCATTATTATAGAACCGGAGCTTCCCCAAAGGATTTTCTCCGAGGTATTTGCCGTGGCGCGGGAACAAGGGCTTTCTACCTATGACGCATCCTATCTTGACCTGGCCATGCGGCAGGGTGTGGCGCTTGCTACAATGGATGCATCACTACAAGAAGCTGCCAGGCAAGTGGGTGTATCCTTGTATTTGAAGTGAGCTCAGGCCTTGCGATCCTCATTAACTCAACTTTCGGAGTTAAATTTCCAGAGAATTTTGAAAACCTGGATTGATATATCAAGGAGGTGGAGGCATGAAACGAGAAATATTCTCACCAGTTGCGGTCGATTTAGGTGCCAAGTTTACCGGTGTCTTTATGGCACATGGCAGCGACGGAGAAAACCTGCTTGAGCCTGCTGCGGCAGTCATAGTGACTCCTCAGGATGGGAAAAGCATCACATGGTCTCAGGCGGCCCGCCGCCAGAGAAGGCATCAACAGCGATGTATAAAGAGACGCAAGCTTGCCAAAAGGCTGCTGAGGCTTCTGCTGACTGAAGTGGCAGGGCGCCCCCTTTCCCACGATGAAGTAAAAGCGGTTTCAGGGCTTCTTAACCGTAGGGGGTATAACCGTCTGGAGGCAGAGATAGACTGGGAGCTTCTCGAAGGCATTTCCCCGGATTGGCATGCCCAACGTTTCCCTGACTGGTTCAACAATGAAGAATCCCTTGCAGAACAATTCGCCAGGATGATACAGGACATTGATTTGCTGAAAGAGATAAGAAAGTCCAACTCTATATTCTGGAAACCGGTAAAAGAACTTAAAAAAGATATTAGGAAGTTTTATGGGGAGAGTGATCCAGAGACAATGGAAGCCCACAAGGCCATGCAGGTTGCGATAGAGGGGATCCTCACCTCTATCGAGACAGGAGCCAGACACAGAAAGGAATATCTTCATAATATCAAGGCGGAAATCTGCAAGGATAGCCGCCTCAAGTCGCTGGCAGAAGCGATTGGAGGACAGGAACAGCTATATGCTGTTATAGGCCATGTCAGCAATTTGCCGCTCCGCGTCCTCAGATGGTATTTTGATGATGAACGCATGAAGCAGGGGGATTTTCTTGACCACCGCCTCTTCAAATGCCTGAAAAGGTGGATAGAGAGATGGCGAGTCTATACAGATGATGAAAGAGAGAGGAGAAAGCGGTTGCTTTCATTTTTTGAGTCATGGGAAAAGCAAGGCTGGTTGCGGCAGGAAAAGCCCTTGAGCGAGCTTATTGTCGAATGGATTTCAAAACTTGATCCTGTAGAGACCATCCCACCTTATGAAGACATGAACAACAGGCGTCCTCCCAAAGACCGCACTGTGTGGCTTGATCCGAGAGCCATGACAAGAGAGTTTGGCCAGGAATGGACACTGTGGGCAGACAGCCTCATGGCAGCAGCTGGCAACGCTCCTTGGAAAGAAGGCCTGTCAGAAGCAGCAGGTCGCCTAGACCGAAAGAGCAGGCTTGGTGTAAAGGCGCATGACAGGGACTATCAACGGGCCTTGTTTCTTCAGAGACTTCTGGATCGCACAATGGCCTTTGATGAATACCGGCTTCGCCTTCTGGCAAAAGGCCATGATGGCCAACAGGAAGAACATGCGCACAATCGCCTGGCCCATGACCTGGGCCGTCACAGGCTGGAGGAATTCCTTCGGTTCTGTTCCCTCTATTACCAGGAAATAGAACGGGTCCGCTCTGGCGCATGGAGTCCTAAAAGCGCGCTCTTGCTCGAGCGAAGCGATCTGCATCCGCCGCGCAAACAGAGAATCCTGCACAGGCTGGTGGGGCAGGCACTTGGCATTGCCAATCTTAGAGAAGATGAGTTCAAGCGTTTTCGCAGTGAGGTATGGACTGCACGGCATGGCCGGACCACAGTGCGGGCCATGTGTGAAAAAGTTGAGAAGACAAGAAAACAGTTTGGCAACCTTTTTGACATCCTGCTGGCAAGGGCCAAGGCCCAAAAGGAGCGCGGAGAAAAGATTGATAAAAAGTCTGAGGAGTATGCTGCCCTTTTGGCAGAGGAGAGGGCATCAAAGGCAGCTGGCATCATAGCAGACCACTTCGGCCACGGCCCGGATGCAAAGGCATATTACAACAACCCTTTCACCGTGGCCCAGCTATATAACCTTATAGAAAGGGATCGCCACGGGTTCTCCAGGGTAAGTCTGGCGGCCCACCTTGAAAACTCGTGGCGGATGGAAAAATTGGAGCTGCCGGATGGAGGCAGTGCAGCTCGATGCACACGCCTTTCTGCCGATACTGTCCGGCCATTTGACGGAATTCTCCGGCGCATAGTGGAAAGACAGGCAATAGAAGTGGCGCGGATAAAGGCCCAGCAAATCCTGAAACATCTGAAAGGGAATGAGCCTATCCATATACCCATCATGGTGGAGGAAAACCGTTTTTCCTTCACTCTTGATCTGAAAGATTTAAAGAACAAAAAGAGCAAAAGGGAGGAGGCGCGCCTCTTGGCCCTGATAGCCAGGCAGGAGGGTCAATGGCTGGAAAAAGCAGAGCGAATAAAAAAAGCCTCTAAAGGGGTATGTCCATATACGGGCGACCCTTTGGAAAATTCGGGCGAGATAGATCATATACTTCCAAGGGCATTCAGCCAGGGACGGCATGGGACCGTTTTTAACAGCGAGGCCAACCTGATATGGGTGAGTATCAAGGGCAACAGGGATAAGGGGCCCCGGCGTTATCATCTTAAAAACCTTAGCCCTGCTTATTTGAAGGCCGTGTTCGGTACTGAAAATGTGGAAGATATATCCAGCCAAATAGAAGAGACTCTATCCCGACTGTCTCCAGATATACCTTTCGATGTAAGGTCAGATGATGAACAGAAGGCCTTGCGCCATGCACTTTTTCTCCGCGACTCTGCACCTGCATTCCAGAAGGCCTTTTCCCTGCTTGCCACCAGGATGAAGAATAGAGTCAGCGGGACCCAGGCATGGTTTGCGAGAACACTGGCATGGGCCATCAAAAAGGAGCTGAAAAAGTTGGGAGGCGAACCTTCTGCTCTTCGTTTTTCGATTCACCGCGTGGATGCCGGGCAGGTAAGCCAGCTCAGGCATCTTTTGGGGGAATATGACAGCAGATTTGAAAAGACAGACAGTCAGGGGGCAGTTTCCCATGCAGTGGATGCCATGATTGTTTGTGCAGAGGCATGCGAAACGGCTCAGGAACTATTGCCCGGCCTGTCCGAGAGTCCTGAAAGGCTTGCTAATATGTTTCCTGCCTCTGTTACAATTAAGTGGATAGAGCGGCTCAAACCATATGATCCCAAAAAGGATGTGAAGTCTATTCCAATGTTCAAAGATGGCCTATATGCTGAAAGATTTCTTCCAATTTGGTGGAGCGACCGCGGAGTCTGGATAGGCTTTTCAGCAAAAAACTGGCTACCGGTGAAAGGATCGAAACCAGAGATCCTTATAAACAAGTTGAAAAGATGGCTGAACGGCAAAGTGCCTTCGGAGCCTCCCAAAGGCCAGCCTGTATGTTTCAAGATCAACAGAAAAGCGGCCCTGGAACTGCTTCACAGGGCTGCAAAACAGGGCATTGAAGAGGAGGCAGAACAAGAGGCAGCAGAGCTTTTGATGACGCTAAGATATGTAATAGTCAAGGAGAAGATTTCAAGTGGACTCTTGGACAAAAATAAGCGGCTAAAAGAAGCTAACACCGATAAATTCAAAATCAAAGTTCAGCAGTTCGTATATCCCAGGCGTTCCCGTAAACCTGAACTCAAAATACCCAAGGCCTCTATTCGACTTCCGTCAGAGCGGGACTGGAAGAGAGTATATAATGAGGCAAAGGCAAAAGCTACTGATGGCAACCTGACAGACAGCCAGTGGCAAGAAATCGTAGAGCAGCTTTTCCATCCTGGAAGTCGGAGGCCCCACAGGAAGGCGCGTCAGAAGTATTCCCTGCCAATGGTTGCTACTGAATCAGGAGCATTCAGGGCGAGGCGCAGGGGTCCGAGGGGTGAACTTTTTCAGCTCATGATGATTGGCGATTATTCCATTTGCGGCTTTCCTGTGAAAAATGGAAAGATAGAATGGAAAAAACCTGTATCCATGCCGTTTCTTAGAAAAAGTCCCAATATAAGTCCTGCCAGCTCCCTGGCTCCAGAACCCCAATATGATAAGATTATCCGCCTCGACCACTGGAGTCGCCTGGATGTCCATGACATTGAGCATATTGACGAAGCGTGGGCCTGTCCTGGCACCAAAGATCGCATGTATGTTAAGATACGGCAGGAGATGGGAGATTTCCTTGCCATGGCAGACATTGCTGACAGGGGATTTGCGGAAATTCCAGCAGAAATAAAGCTTTCAAAAGATGAAAAAAAGGATTTTGGGGAATATCTCGACTGGATAGGCAAGCCGCGGTCCAATCTTTTTTTGCTCTCCATCGGTGACAAGGTAGAGTATTGGTTTATTGTTTCAAGCACATCTGCCGAGCTGAAGACAAGGTACGGGCAGGCATGGAGAGCTGAAAACATGAGGGGCTGAGGCAGTATGCGTTATGTAACCGTAGCCGAACACGGCTCAGCTCTCGGGTTAAACAACGGTTGCCTTATTATCAGAAAGGATGGCGCTGTTTTGATGGAAGCGCCTTTAAACCGACTTCGATCCGTAATTGTAGCCAAACAGGGTATCAGCGTTTCATCCAATCTGATAACTGCCTGTGCCTTGAGGGGCATAAGGCTATTCTTTCTTGATTGGCGTGGTCGTACAGTAGCAATGGTGGGCGGCGTACATCAGCATGCAACGGTGGCCGTTAGGCAACGCCAGTTTGCCTGTATAGACACACCCCATGCAGCCACCCTTGCCAAATCAATCATTTTCGGCAAGCTGCGGAACCAGCGGGCTGTCTTACTCTATTTCATGAAATACCTTCGCAAGACCGACCCTTCAATGGTGGATATCCTTGCGGCGGCTGCCGCCGAGATAGGCCACCAAGCAAAGCGTCTAAAAGCCATGGAGTTTCCAGATACATCATCGGTTTGTGGCCAGCGTAAAGGCAGATCCGGCTGGAGAGAGAAGATCATGGGCATAGAGGGGGCTTGCGCCTATACCTACTGGAAGGCGCTTGTCAAGGCCTCGTTGCTTCCCTCCTCTTTCCAGCAGCGTCTTGGAAGAAACGCTGATGAACTCGGAAATCAAATGCTCAATTACGGCTATGTTATACTGACCAGCTTTGTTTGGAGTGCCATTGACAATACAGGGCTTGAACCTTTTTGTGGAATCCTTCATCAGCAGCGGCCCGGAAAGCCTTCATTGGTCCTTGATCTCATGGAGATATTTCGTGCCTGGGTGGTGGATAGAAATGTCATAAAACTGCGAAGGCATTCAGAGAAGGAAGGCTCCTTTTCCATGAAGCTCAAGAAAAAGCTCTCTTCCAATATCATGGCCACCATAGAGAGACGTTATCCCTGGCGCGGCAAACGTCTCCGATTGGACACCATAATGCAACGTCAGGCATACCGTTTTGCAGGAAGCATAATTGAAGGCAAGGCCTTTAAGCCTTACTGCTTTAGATGGTGATAACATGGCATTTTACACAAAATATCTGGTCTGTTATGACATTGAAAATAACCGAAAAAGAAAGAAGTTCTCCGATTCGCTAAAAAGCCTCGGGCTGGTTCGATTGCAGAAATCCGTGTTCTTTGGCCACCTCAACCGGGCTGAAATAAAGGCCCTGGAGCGAATGGCAAGGGAACTTTTGGATCCTGATGAAGACAAGGCGTTCTGGACTCCCACTCCTCTGAATGAAGACGCATTGAAAAAAGGAATCGGTTATGACCAGTTCCATTATATTCAACCAGATGGCCACATCACAGTATAGCTTTCCAATCTCCTTGATACGACAGTATTGTTTTTGCCCCAGGATCCCTTTTTTCAATGAAGTTCTGAATATTAATCCGGGCGACAGACCGTGGCAAAAACAGGGGATAGCCTACCATGAAAGGCAGCGCATACTGAATCGGAGGCGCACACTGAAACGCTATGGTTTGAAAAAAGGAACCATCCATCACAACGTCTGGCTGGCAGGAAGCATTATACCCTGTCATGGTATATGCGATGCGATAGTGGAAACGCCTGAGACTGTTTCACCAGTGGAATTTAAGATGGAGGCCAGCCGTCCTAACCGTGGACAGATATTGCAACTAGCCGCTTATGGCATGCTGGCAAGAGAAAAGTTCGAAAAAAAATGCAGTGTTATGTTTATTCTGTATGGCAATAAGGGCAAGGTACGTCAATATACGCTCGATGATAAGATTGAGCATGAAGTTAAAAATGTAGTTTGCAAAATTTTGAGATCTATTAAAAAGGGATTGCTACCTATTTCTGCAGCATCTGCCGCACAATGCTCACAATGCGAATATCTCAATTTTTGCGCAGACAGAGAAACCATTACATCCAAAGGCAGAAACAAGCTGTAAAAAGAAACCCCGGATCCCTCATTGAAGGAGTTGCCGGGGTCAACCTTGACTTTTGGTGATTTCAGCTCACCCGCAGGTGATTTTGAAGAACTCTTAGGATAAGATTTATATTTCAATTTTTAAGTCATTTTTCGAAAAAATCAACCCTCTTTTGCCAAAATGGTTTGTTTCGAAAAAAATCATTTTTTCATTCTCGCAATCACTTGATTTTACGCGTATTTTGAGTGGGGGTTGCAAATCTTACCCTAAAAGCCCTCCAACTGAAACCCATATCGCCGTCCTCAATGTTAATCTTACATTACCAGTTGCAAATCTTACCCTAAAAGCCCTCCAACTGAAACTAACATTAGCTTCTGTCACCGTACCTGGAATATTGGTTGCAAATCTTACCCTAAAAGCCCTCCAACTGAAACCTCTTCAGTTCAAGTCACTGCTGCCTTGGAGCCAGGTTGCAAATCTTACCCTAAAAGCCCTCCAACTGAAACTTGCTATGGGCCTTGGGCTTCCAGGCGCCACTGCCTGTTGCAAATCTTACCCTAAAGGACGAATAGGGGGACGGACGAATAGGGGGACAGGCAAATAATTGAAGTCATCCCCTGTTTCCTCCGAAAAGAGATATTGAAGCAAGTAAGGACAAAGAGGGGTGACAAAACCATGCCGCGTATCCCAAGGATGCTCATAACAGGGGAACCTACTGCTTATCATGTCATGTCAAGAACCGCTCTTGATGGTTACGTACTGGGAGATGTTGAAAAAGAACATCTACTCTCCCTTATAAAACAGATGAGCAGGGTCTATTTTGTGGATCTTCTTGGGTTTTGTATCATGGGAAACCACTTCCACCTGCTTGTCCGCATGCTTCCAGGAGATGTGTTTGATGACAAAGAGGTATTAAAACGTTACAAGGTCTATTATGGGCCTGAAGCAAAGGCTCGGTTTACAGAAGAAAAGGTAGAGTTTTTTAGGAAAAAGTGGTCCAGTCTTTCAGAATATGTAAGGGATATCAAGCAGAGGTTTTCCCGTTTTTACAACAAAAGGCATGGCAGGAAGGGTTTTTTCTGGGGAGAGAGGTTTAAAAGCGTAATAGTTGAAGATGGCAACACGCTTATCAACTGTTTAGCCTACATAGATTTAAATCCTGTTAGGGCTGGATTATGCAAAAGGCCTGAGGACTACAGGTGGAGTTCTATTGGCTATCATATTCAATCAAATAACAAGGATGATCTTCTTTCCTTGGATTTTGGCCTTCCTGGCCATGATGGCATGAGCAATAATGCCCGTTTAGCAAGGTATATTAATTATGTGTATGAAAAGGCAGGTTTGGCCCATTATAAAGAACCAGCCCATGAGTCAAAACGTCTTCTTTACCGAACGAGGTATTTTACAGACAGTGCAGTAATAGGGACCAAGGATTTTGTATCTTCATGTTACAAACGTTTTAGAGATTATTTTACATGCCGCCGGGAAAAGAGGCCTGTTCCCATCTCTGGGCTTTTAGGGGTTTATTCTCTTAAAAGGCTTTCAGAGTAGCCAAAAATCTGTCTATATTAGGAAGCACAAGCCAGGTAACTATCATCCCCACGGGGGGATAAAGTCTTTATTCCCCAATTTTTCAGGCAAAAATAGTTTGATTTTAGATAATCACGACATTTTTTGTTGTGTTCTGTTTTTTAAGCATAGCGAATTGGTCAATTAGGGCTACCAGCATCAGGAAATATTTTTAACTTTTTAAAACCTTTTCCACCACATTGGTCTAAATTCACATAATTTGCCTGTCCCCAATTTTCTGCATCATGCAGCATTATGCTGACGATGTAATTCTCGTCTCGCCGATAGCAGGCAAGTTGCTCGGTAACCCGGAAGTCAAGGGGAAAGATGCGGTCAAAAACTATTTTCTAAAAGGTTTGCAGGCCTATCCCGATTTGAAGTTCACCGTTCTAGATGTGCTGCATGGCGAACGAAGTGTGGTTGTTTTCTATCTCAATCAGAATGGCATCAAGGCTGGCGAGTTCATGGAGGTCGATAGCAACGGCAAGATTTCCAGAATGCATGCTCATTACAGTGAATGATGGGAGCATGTTCATGAGAAATCTAATTCTAAAATCCAAACAAATAGAAGAAATGAAAGGACAGTTGCGTATTAACTTTCTCAATTCAAATGCAGAACGAATAAGAAAGTCTATCGGTGATAAAGTCGGATTGAGTAAAATCGGGGTTCATATCATCCATATTGAACCGGGAAAAGATGACACCGAAATTCTAACTGGCCCTTGGTATATGCACAGCTCTCGCTGATGTTCGAAGACAGGCTTTGATTATGTGTAATATAAGTCCTTTTGCCAGAGGTAAAAAGTCGGCGTCCTCCCGCCGTCGGCACTTTCAGGTTCAACGCTCGGAGCAAGGCTGTCAAGGATGGCAACCAAAGGGCTTGTCCTTGACAGCCGTAGCGGAGAGCTTTACTTGGCTACTAAAATTAAGTCAAAAAAAAAGAAAAAAATTACACAGATATGGACATTCTCCTTACGGCAACTTGCCACCTGGTCCATCTTAGTTTGCAGTCTGATCCAGTAATAACCTATTTTGATATTTCCTTATTTTAAGAAAAGGTGATAAAATTTTATTGATAGTCCTATTTTTAGGGGAGGTGTAGATATGGACCGTTTCCTGTTTTTTATAAGGGTTGGCTGTCTGTTTGTTATCTTTATTTGCTCTCTTTCCTATTTTGTTTCCAATTCCTGGGCTGTTAGCGAAGGAATCTATATATCTAAAGATAGAGCTGCTCTTAAATTAGATATAACCCAAGATGGGGATTACGACTTTTGGCTTGAAAAGGGTGATGATGTTGTTGAGATCCAACTTGGAAAATATGTTTTTAAAAACAACAAGATAGTCCTTAGGCCTGAAATGAGCGATATTGGAGATATGAATCCCATTGAAGGAACGGTCCTTGATGAATGTACCATTAAACTTAAAGGCAGGGGCGTTTTTACACTTCAAGATTGCAAATCTTCATCTGTTGCAGACAATACGAGAAATGAAATACCTAAAGACAATATCAATGCCTTTCATGCACAAAGAGAGTTTCCCAAGAATTGGCACGTGGTGAAAAAACAGGGGGTTGAAATCTATGTGCCAGTTGATGCGACAGTCCGCACAACAGACTCTACTGTGGTTATTGATCTTAATGGGGGCGAAGCAGGGGTTTTGAAGTTCGACAACGGCCTTATGTCTCATCTTATAAGAAAGTGTAACCCTGTTGATGCCCTTAGCAAGGCAGATACAACCTTTTATGTGTGCAGCAAAAGTTCTGATAGTAGGTTTCTTCAGGTTGTTGGGGGTGAAAAGGCAGGTGGCAAAACAGGGGTTTTTTCCTATGTAAAGGCAGCAGATATTTCAACCTTGAAGGCCCTTTCTATTGCCGTATCAAGCCTTAAACCAATAAATGGTAAAACCAGCACGGGTTCCTTGCCAAAATTTGTAACATGGAGGCCTACTGACAGAAGCTTTTCCATAATGGTACCCGAAGGTTGGCAGGTGAATGGAGGAACGGCTGACTTTGGAAGAAACGGATACATACGGATTGTTCAGGCCTTGTCTCCTAACAGGGAAGCAGGATTCTTAGGGGTTTACTACCCCTTTTACGAGTATGCCCAGACAAGTATGGGGACATCTGGAATGCCTCCAGTGGATGCCCGTACTTATGTTTCTGAAAATTTTTTTAGTGACCTTGCAGCAAAATACCACATTACCTTTGACAATCTTCAAATAAAACATTTAGAAATTGACAGGGCGCTTTCTCAAAAGTTTACCAGACAATATAGCAACTTCATGAACAGTGGCGGTTCCGCAAACTGCAAGGTTGTAAAGGGAAGTGGAACCTTTACGTTTGAGGGCAAACCGTATGATATGATGATATTTGCGGTCATGAGCTATAGCCAAAATCCTATGAGTGGTTTTGGCTATCTTACCATATGGGGGCCTGGCCCAATGCTCATAGGTACAGCCCTGAAGGGCGATATACATAAGTGGGAACCTGTATTTAAAAAAATGGCCGAAAGTTGGCAGGTTGACATGAACTGGCTTTCAAGTCATTCTCGCATGGCAAGGGCAGATGCACAAAGGGTACTTTCCCATTATTCAAAAATGAGAAGGCTCATACATGAAAACAGTGAACATAGAATGCAATCCGGCATGGAAGAGTGGTCCAGTGAGGAATCAGAACGTATGGAGGAATTCTGGGATACCTTTCATGCCCTTGGAGGTGAGGAAAGATACGATGATCCTGTAACAGGAGAGGAAGTAGATGTTCCAATAGGTGCGGACAAGTACCTTTACGATCATCTGTCCAAAACCTGGGTAGGTGTGCGGGATGACAATCCGGATGCAGATGAGATAATCCAGCATCTAAAGGAAAAAGGCTTCAGAAAACTGAGGCTTCATACACATTAGAGGCTTTTTAGACTGCCCCTTCGTTTACAAGCCTAGCAAAGTGCTCAAAGCTTCTGTCCCACGTCTTTTCAGCGTCATTTGGAAAGCAACAACCAGGTAGCTGTCTCATCTTCAGGTGATATTTTAGACATTCGCAGCATATTCCCTTTCTCGGACAAGGTTCGTAGGTACAGTTGCATCTTTGCTTATTCTTTTCCTTTTGACACTGCATGGTATTTTTACTCCAGATTTTATTATTCTATCTAAATGCTAAATATCCAGTTCTTGTACCTCAAGGGCGTGTGTTTGTATGAAATGCCTTCTCGGCTCTATCTTTTCTCCCATCAGGGTAGTAAAGAGATTTTCTGCCTCGTCTGCATCCTTAATGGAAACCTTTAGCATTGTCCTTTTTTCAGGATTCATTGTTGTTTCCCACAGCTGGTCTGGATTCATTTCCCCAAGGCCTTTGTATCTTTGGATGTTGAGGCCTTTTCTGCCTTCCTGCCTGAAAAATTCTATGAGTTCATAGAAATCGTTGCATGTCTCTAATAATTTGTCATCCTTGTATATTTCTATTTCTCTTCCAAATATATCTTGTATTTTTGAAAAACTTTTTTGGACCCTTTTGAATTCAGGAGTTCTCAAAAATTCAGGTGATATCTCCATATTGAGATAGGCAAGCCCCTTTGCGGCTACATGAAATTTGTACCCAGATATTTCAGATTCAGCAGGTGTTACAGGGCCTGTTAGAAATCCTTTTTCTTTTAAAAATTCAGCAAGACTCTTAGCATTTTCTTCACTTGAAAGAAAATCTTTCGTTTCTATACCAAAGGAGAGGATTGCATAACAAAGCTCCTTCCAGCATCCTTTTACATAAAGCTCATCCACCGCCTTGTTAAACTCTGTTACATCATTAAGAAGGTTCTTGAGCCTTTCTCCCTTGAATGATTTATCCCAACCCTTTGGCCTTAGCTTGATTGACTTTGTGGCCCTATCGAAAAGAAATAGATCCATTTCCTTTTCATCCTTGAGATAAAGCTCCTTGTTTTTCCCAAGGGCAACCCTGAAAAGTGGCGGCTGGGCAATGTAAAGGTGTCCATTTTCTATGAGCTGCAACATTTGTCTGTAAAAAAATGTGAGAAGAAGGGTGCGGATGTGGGCCCCGTCTACGTCCGCATCAGTCATTATTATTATCTTGTGGTATCTAAGTTTTGAGGGGTCAAAGTCTTCCACCCCTATTCCGGTTCCAAGGGCTGCAATGAGATTTTTTATCTCTTCGCTTGCAAGCATCTTGTCATATCTTGCCTTTTCAACGTTCATAATCTTACCCCTAAGGGGCAAAATTGCCTGAAAGGCCCTGTCTCTTCCCTGTTTGGCGCTTCCACCTGCAGAATCACCCTCAACTATAAAAATTTCCCTTCTTGCAGGGTCTTTTTCCTGACATTCTGCAAGTTTTCCTGCCATCATTATTTCCTGAGACTGTCCCTTTTTTCTGGTTAGTTCCTTTGCCCTTTTTGCAGCTTCTCGTGCCCGTGCAGCATCTACTGCCTTGGCAAGTATCTTTTTTGCTACGGAAGGATTTTCTTCAAGATAGGTGGAAAGTTGCTCCTGAACTATGGATGCAACTATGAACTGTACCTCGCTGTTTCCAAGCTTGGTCTTGGTCTGGCCCTCAAATTGTGGATTTGGAACCCTTGTTGAGATAACACATGTCAAACCTTCCCTGACGTCATCTCCAGAAAGCCTCTCCTTCAGTTTTTTAGGTATTATGTCTTCGCTTGCGTATTTGTTTATGCACTTTGTAAGTGCCTGCCTGAATCCTGTTACATGGGTACCACCTTCTTTGGTACGGATGTTGTTTACATAACTTAATATCCTTTCTGTGTAGCCAGTATTGTATTGAAAGGCCACCTCAACCTGAACCTCGTTTTTTTCTCCGGCTATGTAAATGGGATCCTTGTGTATAACCTCTTTGTTTTTGTTCAGGTATTGAACAAATTCGATTATCCCGCCTTTAAAGTGGAATACGTTTTCCTTGCCGGTATTTTCATCTGAAATCTTTATTGTAATATTTGGATTCAAGAAGGCCAGTTCCCTCATTCTTGATACAAGAATCTCATAATCAAACTTGCATGTTTCCTTAAATATTTCCGGATCTGGCTTGAACCTTATTTTGGTTCCGGTTTTGTTGGTTTCTCCAACAATTTGAAGTGTGCCTGTTGGTTCTCCCCTCCTGTAAGATTGGCGATATACCTTATTGTTTCTGTAGACCTCGACTTCGAGAAATTCTGAAAGAGCATTAACAACAGAGACCCCTACCCCGTGAAGCCCTCCGGAGACCTTGTAGGTTTGATGATCGAATTTGCCACCTGCATGGAGCCTTGTCATAACAAGCTCAAGGGCTGAGATCCCCTCTGTAGGATGTATGTCAACAGGTATGCCCCTTCCATTATCAATTACGGTTACACTTCCGTCTTCGTGTAGGGTTACCTCTATCTTTGTGCAGTAACCTGCAAGGGCTTCGTCGATACTGTTGTCCACAACCTCATAAACAAGATGATGCAGGCCTTCCACACTGGTGTTTCCAATATACATGGCCGGTCTTTTGCGAACTGCGGAAAGCCCAGACAAGACCTTTATCTGTTCAGCACTGTATTTTGTCTCTGTCATAATATTACAAGAATGCTCCTTTTCGTGGGGATAAACTTATTCGTCTTCAAGACTCATTGGCATAATCAGGGCGATAAATCCTTTATCATCTTCTCCAGTTATCAGGATTGGGGAGTCTTCATCATTGAAGGACATTTCTATTAGATTTGATTTCATTATCTGAAGAACGTCTATCATATATTTTGCATTCAACGCCATGTCAAAGGGCTCTCCTGCATATGAGATTTTGAGTTTTTCTTCAGCCTGGCCTATTTTTTTGTCAAGGGTCTCCATTTTCATCATGTTTGGAGATATGGAAATCTTGATACCTTTAAATGTGGGATCTTGAATTACTATGGATATTCTTTTGAGAGCAGACAAAATCTCCTTTCTTTCAAAAAGGAAGGTTCTTATTCTTTCTTTTGGAATGATGGCGGTGTAATCAGGAAATGTCCCTTCTATCAGCCTTATAATAAGTTGGTCCGTGTCTGTCTTTACATAAAGAAATTTTTCATCAGCACTTAGAAAGATTTCATCGCTAATATCAGCAAGTTTTCTAAGTTCATTTGCGCCCTTTCTCATCACAATTACAGAGAATTTTTCATCACTTTCAAATGATTGATGGATATCCTTTTGTGCAAGGTTAAGCCTGTGTCCGTCCGAGCTAACCATTCTAACAGTGGTCTTTTCAGGTTCGGGGGACTTTTCGATCTCTGTTAGAATACCAGATAAGGCATAGGTTGAATCGTCATATGATACGGAGAATATGGTTCTGTCTATGAGTTCCTTTATTACATTGCCTGGTACAGAGAGGATTTTATCCTGTGGAAAATTTCTGAATTTTGGAAATTCATCTGGCGCAAGGCCTGCAATGGTATATTCAGCCTTTTGTCCAACTGGAATCCTTATCCAATGGTTTTCGAGTTCTTCCAAGGTTATGACAGATTCAGGAAGCTCTTTTACTATCTCGTAAAGCTTTCTTGCATTAACTGTTATGCTTCCTTCTTCTTCTATTTTCACTGGAATTATTGTCCTGAAGGATATCTCAAGATCAGTTGCCTCCACAATCAAGTGATCGTCCTTGGTATAGAGAAGCACGTTGTTGATGAGGGTCATTATGGTTTTTTTGTCCACTATGGGAAGTGCCTTGGAAAGGGCTGAAACAAGTTTTTCCTTTTCTGCATTGACCTTTAACATTATTCTTCCTCTATCTTTAAAAAAATAAGATTAAGACTAAGGATTGCTCAAATATTGAAAAGCAGATTATGCTCATGAAAATATAACAAAAATTTTCATAATGAAACCTTTAAAAGACATAAATTTTTCACAAGTTTGAACAACTTTCATAAAAAAAGCGATATTTAAAAAGTTTTTAACTTTTATTTCAAAAGCGTCGATAAGAAATGTTTGCTGAAAATCAGGGAATTAAAAAATTACTGAAAGATACGATAACCAAAAATGGTCCAATTTCTTTCAAAGATTTCATGGAGATATGTCTTTATGAACCAACATATGGCTATTATTCACAAAAGGAATTACCAATAGGTAAGCATGGGGATTTCGTAACTGCTCCCCACACAAGCAGGCTTTTTGGATATCTTCTTGCTGTTCAGATTAGGCAATTTTTCCAGATGCTCCCAGATACTCATGAACTGCTACTTTGTGAATTTGGCGCAGGAACAGGTTTTTTGGCAAAAGACATTCTTGAATTTTACAAAGATTTTCACTGTAAGATCTACGAACGTATAAAGTACCTGATAGTGGAACCACTTCCAGCAAGAAGAGATATTTTATCAAAAGGGTTACAAGATCATAAAGACAAACTTGAAATAGTTGATGATTTCTCAAAAGTTGCCCCCTTTACTGGCGTAGTTGTGGCTAACGAACTCTTGGATGCCTTTCCTGTTCATCTGATAGAAAAAGGGGATAGTGGTTTTTTGGAGATATTCATAGATCTGGATCATGAGGGTAACCTTGTGGAGAAAGCAAAAGACATCAGAAATAAGGAACTCAAAAGATATGTTGAAACCTATCTAAAGGATCTGTCTCCAGGTTATCGGACAGAGGTAAATCTTGAAATGAGACACTGGATAAAGGATTTTTCATCCTTTTTTAAAAAGGGATTTGCCATATTTATTGATTATGGATACCCAAGGGAGGAATATTACGCCCCCTATAGGAACAGGGGGACCCTTCTTGGATACACTGGGCAACAGGTGACAGAAAGTTTTCTTGATTTTCCAGGACTAATAGATATCACTGCCCATGTAAATTTTTCAGACGCCAGGGATTGGTTCGAAAAAAATGGTTTCAATATAGAAGGTTTTTGTCCTCAGTGGGCCTTTCTTGGAGGACTTGACATAGAAGATACCATCAACAAGGCCTTTGGAAGGCTTGAGCCCTTTTCTCCTGTGCTTGCAACTGTAAAGTCTCTTATATTTCCCCAGGGAATGGGAGAGACTCACAAGGTATTTGTTGTATCAAAGGCAGTTGAAAAAACAGAAGAAATTAAGGGTTTTAAAATGAAAAACGATTTGGAAAGGTTGACATAGGATGAATCTTTCAAAAAGAAGACTCATCATATTTGATTGTGACGGTGTTCTTTTCAATTCTCTTGAGGCAAACCGGGCTTTTTATAACGAAATTGCAACAAAGGCTGGAAGGGCACCTGTAGGCGAAGACGAGATGGCATTTTGTCACATGCACACTGCCTTTGATTCCATTAATTTCCTTTTTCGAGAATATCCAGAACTGATTCAAGAGGCATTCAAGGTGTATGATGGGCTTGATTACGCTGATTTCTTACCCCTTATGACCAAAGAGCCAGGTATGGAAGAGACGATAAGGCGGCTAAAAAAAGAAAAACTAACTGCAATTTCAACAAACAGAAGCACCACTATGCCGAGACTCATAGAACTTTACAGCCTCTACGAACTGTTTGACCAAATAGTGTGTGCCCTTGATGTGAAAAGACCAAAACCACATCCTGAAGGAATAGAGCTGATTTTCAAAAGGCTTGGATGCGGGCCCGAAGATGCAGTATATGTAGGTGATTCAAAGGTGGATGAAGATACGGCAAAGGCAGTGTCCATTCCCCTAATCGCATATAAGAACAAAGACCTTGATACCCCTTTTCACGCAACCAGTTTTATAGATATAGAAAGAATCCTCAGTAAAAAATGAAATTATGAAACAAATAATTGCAGACTATCCATATCTTTTGCCAGCTATTGCCTACCTCCTTGGTTCTGTTCCTTTTGGACTTGTATTTTCAAAGGCAAAAGGGATAGATCCAAGGCTGCATGGAAGCGGAAACATAGGAGCAACAAACATCTCCAGGGTCCTTGGGAAAGGCTGGGGAATAACCACTTTGCTTTGCGACACATTAAAGGGTTATCTGCCTGTTTTGGCAGCAATAAGGCTTGAGCTGCCATCAATTATAGTTGCCCTTACCGGTTTGGCTGCCGTAGCAGGTCACTGCTATTCTGTTTTTCTCACATTCAAAGGCGGAAAAGGTGTGGCAACAGCCCTTGGTGTCTTTCTCGCAATATGTCCAAAGGCTGTGGCAATAGCTGCAGTAGTGTTTGCTGGAGCCCTATACTACACGGGTTACGTATCTGTTGGATCTCTTGCATCCGTTGCTTTGATGCCCGTGTTGTTGTTTTTTTTCAAAAACGATTCAATTATTCAGACCATGGCCTGGACGGTCTGTTTTATTATCTGGCTAAGACATAAAGACAACATAGCCAGACTGAGAAAGGGTGAGGAGAAAAAGATCACTTCGGCAAAATAAAAATATAAAAAGATCTTGCTCCTTGTATCAAATTTATCTTTTAATCCACCTCAACTTCATCGGCTTCCACCACCTGTTCTATTAGTTCAAGTCTTCCGGCACCGAATAAAGTGGTCATAAGCCAGTCATAGCCAAGATGCAAAAGGGCAACATCATCATTTTCTACTTCTTCCAGCCTTTCTGAAGAAACCCTATAAATTTTCAGAAAATTGCTTTTGAAAACAAAGCGTCTGAATGCATCAAGGTTGTAGCACGCCATAAAAAACATCTGTAGGGTCTTCTCTGGTATTTCAACAAAGGGGCCAAGGCTTTTTCGTCTAAGGATTATCTCAACCCAGCCCCTGTTGTTTTCGTCATAGGGCGGTATGCCTTGTTGTTTGCGCCATTTAGCTATGGTCATTTCCTGGCCAAGATCATGGCCAAGGCAGTGGGCCTCCTTTATTAATGCAAAAAAGTTTTCATTATCGGAAAGATCAAAATTATGAAAAAGCCCTGCTGCCACTGGGTAGTATCTACAGGCAACTGGTCGGTCTTCATATACATTACAACCTTCTTCTCCCAAAAAAGGGCAGGCATTGTTCCTGTCCTCAACAAGTTTTATCATTGGCACAGGTAGATCAGAAGCCTCCACCTTGCCAGGAGTTGTGAAAGTGAGAAGAAATTCGTCTGATGGCATGTCAAGTCGCTGCTTTAGCCTTATTATGTCATAAGGTGTTAGGAAGGTGGAATTGTTGTGGCAACATTTTGTAAAACAGGCAAGCTCTTTGTCGCAGGTGAAACATATTGTACTGTCAAGATCAAGCCTTACAGGAACTATAGGTTTTTCCACATCTTTTGGTGCATACATATTCAAACCTCTTTTGATCTTTTATTTTTTATTGAAATAGTATAAACCTAATCCAACAAAAGAACAAAAGAAACCACCTTGACCGATCCTTGCCTTTTTATCTCAAACGCAAGATGGAGGGGAATGAATGGAATCCCGCGTGGCAATCGTTACAGGGGCCATAAAGGGAATTGGCCTTGAGATAGCCAGAGGGCTGCTAAAAAGGGGCATAAACTGCGTTATCACCTATTTTGACTGGCTTGACGAGCTAAATTCCATGCACGAATACCTTGAGGAAACAGGTGGCAACTACGTGACCGTTGAGACAGACCTTAGACATGCCCAAGGTGCCCAGAAGGTTGTTTCACAGGCCATGGATGAATTCGGACGCCTTGACATCCTGGTAAACAACATCGAAAGGGGGGGTTGGCCAGCAGTACATGGACCATATACAAAAGAGCAGTGGGATTTAGAGTTCGAAACCACTGTAACCGCTAAGTGGCATCTTTTTGACAAATCACTTCCCTTTCTTAAAAAATCAGATAATGGCTGTGTGATCAACATAAGTTCCATATCTGCACTTACTGGGCGCTGTGGGCCTGCTGGCCTTGTATTCAATGACTGCTACAGCCTTTCAAACAGGGCAATAGGCTTGCTTACTGAGCAGTGGGCAAGAGTGGGTGCACCAAATGTAAGGGTAAACGAACTGATGCTTGGATTTTTTGAAACGCGCCACGGTCCTGGAACCAGAGGCTGGGGCGTCCTTTCTGCTGAAGAAAAAAAGGCAATCCTTGATCATACACTTGTCAGTAGGACAGGAAGGCTAAGCGACATAGAAAAGGCCATATCCTTTATGATTTTTGATGCCCCCTTTATGACAGGTTCCCGTATCATTCTTGATGGTGGTTACCTGCTTGGTGGTGAAAAGGTGCCAGATATGCCAAAAGGGGTGGTACAGCCTGGAGAGTCGGTATTTGGAGGTTCAACCCCACCAAAGGCCTTGAAAAAGCATAGATGATTTCAAATAAACTGTGGCATGAAGACGAAAGGTTACCTTTTTTTAGGCTCTTAATCCTTTCAAGTATAATAGCATTTTCATGCCTTTTTTTATGTTCCTATGGCCAGGCAGCAGACAATAGTGGCGTTATAAGACTTTCTTCCCATGAAAAGGAGCTTTTTCTTGGTCCCTATCTCCATTATCTTGAAGACAAAGAAGGCACCTTTGACATAGAGGATGTTTCCGACCCTGCGAATTCAGCGGCCTTTAATAGATGCAAAAGCCTATATCCCGGATTTGGATTTACATCATCTGTATACTGGTTCAAATTCACTATAAAAAACCCCTATAATACTAAAGCCACCCGTTTCCTTGAGGTTGAGTACCCTCTCCTTGATTATATTGATCTATACGTGCCTGATGGAAAAGGTAAATACACAGTTTACCATCAGGGAGATAGATATAATTTTTCAAAAAGACCAATACCGTACAGGAATTTCGTATTCATTATCAAAATACCAGGCAAAACCACGGTAGATTATTTTCTTAAGGTCAAAACATCCAGTTCCCTCAATATTCCGGCCCGCTTGTATACGCAGGCAGCTTTTATGGACAAGATCGAGAATGAGGAAACGGCACTTGGCATATACTTTGGAATACTGTTTGCCATGCTGGCCTATAATCTTATTCTTTATTTTACAATAAGAGAGTCGGTATATCTTTATTATGTTCTGTTTGTTATCTTTAATTTCCTGTTTCAGCTTGATTTAACAGGTGTAGCCTTTAAGTACCTTTGGCCCTACAGCATCTGGTGGGCAAATGAAAGCCTACCCCTTTTCATCTTAGTGGCATACCTGTTTGGTACCCTTTTTACCAGGCAGATCATTAATACTCGAAGGGTTGCACCCAATGTAGACAAGGTGCTGGCAGCATTAATGTGGCTTTCGTTAATCTGCGCTGTACTTTGTATGTTCTTTCCCTATAAGGTAAGTATAAAGGCCGCAACCCTCATAAGCATGACTGTTGTGGTACACATATTTGCAGGTTTTTTGTGCCTCTACAGAGGCTATAGGCCAGCAAGATATTATGCCCTTGCATGGTCCATTTCAATGGCTGCAGCTGCCATCTATGCCATTAAGTCCTTTGGGTTTTTGCCAAATAACTTCTTAACCGTATGGGGCATACAGATAGGTTCTGCCTGGGAGGTTATACTTTTGTCCATGGCCCTCAGTGACAGGTTGAGTCTGCTTCAAAAAGAAAAGGAGCAGATCAGGGCTGAATACACTCGTAAACTCGAAGATTTTGCAAAAGGGCTTGAAGAAAAGGTAAGGCAAAGGACAATAGAGCTTGAAAAGTCCAACGAGCTTCTTAAGGAACAGGCCGAAGAGATGCGCATTGCCGAAGAACGGGCCGAAAAGGCTAGTAAGGCAAAGTCGGACTTTTTAGCCAACATGAGTCATGAGATAAGGACGCCACTAAACGCAATAACCGGAATAACTGCACTTGCCCTTGAGATGGAGCTTCCTGACAAACTGAGGCAGTATTTGAATATCGTAAAGGTGTCTGCAAATGCCCTCCTGAGTTTGGTTAATGACATACTTGATCTTTCAAAGATAGAGGCAGGCAAGATGGAGCTTGAAAGCACCGATTTCGATTTGATAGATGTGACTGAAAATATAGCAGACATGTTTACTGAAATTGCCTCGGAAAAGGCCATAGAGTTTGTAATAGACGTAGATCACAAGGTTCCTAACCTGCTTCAGGGCGATCCTGTGCGTCTTGGCCAGCTTCTGACAAACCTTGTATCAAATGCAATGAAATTTACTGAACAGGGCCAGGTATTTCTTGGTTGCACCGTGTGTGATGAAACACCTGATAAGGTAACACTCTCATTTAAGGTGTCAGATACCGGAATTGGTATAGAAAAAGAAAGACTCGATTATCTCTTTGACATGTTTACCCAGGCTGATTCTTCAACAACAAGGCGTTTTGGTGGCACAGGGCTTGGACTGACCATTTGCAAGAAGATAGCCGAACTCATGGATGGAAACATCCAAGTAGAAAGCAAGCCAGGTTCTGGCACCACATTCGTCTTCACGGCCACTTTCCCCAAGGCAGGCTCCAAAACGGTATCAGGCCGTTGTCCCCTTAAAAGCGCAGGATCAAAAGAGATAGTAATTGTGACATCAAATCTTTTAGTGAAAAGGTCCCTTGAAAACATACTAAAAAGACTTGGAATAAAGACGTTTAAAGCCGTTGCCATGAACAAAACCGAACAAGGGCATGGAAAGCCAAAGTATGAGGAGCCCCCTGAGGGTGAAAACCACATCTTCATATTAGATATTTCTGAAAAGGGGCAGACAAAGGCAATAGCCCCTTTTTGCTGCACCAAAGACCACGTATTGGTCCTTTCGCCCTTTCACATCGCCCAGGCCCTTTCTTTTAAAAATTTAGATAAAAAGCATGAAACCATCATAAAACCCGCAACCTTAAAGAGGGTGTCTGCGGGCCTTGATAGGCTCTTTTCAATAAGTAGTGGCCATGACTTAAACGGTTCAGGAAAAACCATCACTTTTAGTGAAATTAGAATCCTTGTGGTTGAAGACAACGAAATCAACCAGATGGTTGCAAAGGAGATACTGGAAAAGCTTGGAGCAAAGGTGGATTTTGCATCAAATGGGCGTGAGGCTCTTGGTATGGCACAAAAAGATCATGATATCATATTCATGGATATCCAAATGCCAGAAATGGATGGCTACCAGGCCACAATGGCCCTTAGGAGGAATAAGGACTTTGCCGAAAAGCCTATAATAGCCATGACGGCGGGGGTATTCAAAGAAGACAAGGAACGTTGTTTCCAGGCCGGAATGAATGATTTTGTCATGAAACCAGTAACACCCGAGTCTGTATTATCTGTGTTGAAAAAGTGGGTTTCTGAGGAAAAAATTGGTTATAGGGAAAAGGAGGAAATAGAAGTAGAACGGGAAATAGAAACCGGATTTCCGGTAATACCCGGAGCAGATTATCATGAAGCCAAGGAGCGATTTGGTTCCAATTCCACGCTTTATCTGAAGTTGCTTTCAAGATTTGTATCTGAAAATTCCCATTTGATCCAAAAGGTCAACTCAATAAAAAAGGAACAGGGGCAAGAGGGGGTTAAACGCCTTTTTCACACAATGAAAGGGGTGTGTGCAAACCTATCCCTTGTGGAACTAAAAAAACTGTGTATTTCTGCAGAAGAGGCCCTTGGAAGTAAAAAGTCTGATATGGAAGGGCTCATTGCATCCATTGAGAAACGGATTTACAAGATAGAAACAGCAATAAAACCCCTTTTGTCACAAGACTTAAGTTATCAAAAAAGGACATTAGAGCCCCTTTCATCTGACCCTGAACTCAAAAAACTCTTTATTCAGCTTGACGAACTGCTGGAATTAAATGATATTGAATGCGAGGATGTGTGGAAAAAGATCAAGAGCAAAATAAAGGGTTTCATTCCACAAGACGAATTAGACGAGTTCGAAAACCTCATTGAAGACTTAGAGTTCGAAGCTGCAAGAGACCGCCTGGCACTAATTGATTCCAAGCTCCAACAATAGCCGATGGAGGTATTTACATGGAAAAATCCAAACGGCCTGCTGCTTCTTTGTTAGCCTTCATGGCCGACCTCCATCATGAGATACGCTCTCCCGTAAATACCATTCTAAACATGACGGAGCTTGCCTCAAAGGAAGAGCTTCCGCCATCTGTGGCCAACTACTTCAAAACAATAGAAAAATCGGCAAATTCCCTCCTTGTTCTTTTGGATGACATAATAGAGTTGTCCCAAGATGATATTGAGGCCGCGGGATTGGAACACGACTTCTCTATAACAGATCTCCTTGAAGACATGAAGGAGACCATAGAAGGACCCCTTAAGGCAAAAAAGGCAAGCATAACCCTTTCAATGGAAAAGGAAGTCCCTGAGTGGTTTTCCGGGCCAAGGGGACGGGTGCGTCAGGTGCTTACCCAGGTGTGCAACTACTCCATTAGGCATATGGCCGCAAAGGATATCAAGATTTCGATTGATGTTGACAACATTAATGCTCCAAAGGAGCTGAGGTTTAATATTCATGCAAAAAAATGCAATCAAGCCATCCCTTCACCAAAAGACATCCTAAGAAATCCAAGGATACTCATATGCCAAAGGCTCCTTTTCGAGCTTGGAAATGAGCTTTCAATCCATGAACAAGACGAAGGTGTATCTTATTTCTTTGCCATAAAAGTAAATAAAGTAGACATACCTTGGGGAGAACCCATCTTTCCCACTCCTTGGTCGTGTATTGTTAGCCGAAACGATCTGTCCTCATCTCTTGTGGAAAGGCGTCTTAAGGGTTGCGGTTTCAGCGTGCTTAGAGCAAAAGATCCAAATGATGCAATGACCACTCTCGACAGTCAGGGGCCTGAAAGTTGCAAAAAGGTGGCACTTATTCAGTGGGGTGCAGGGGATGAGTTAACTGTAGAAGAAATCGATTTAGATGCGAAAAGTTTGCGCCATCCCGTTATCTACTTTGACGTTCCTGCAATCAGGATGATGGACATGAGTGCCAGGTTTTCAGAAAAAGATGAGAAATGTTCGAGATTGGGCCTTGTCATGGCACCGTCAAGAGGTAAACAGTTGTTGTCAGAGGTTCTGAGGGTTCTTGGGATGGAGCCGGAACAGCTTTCGTGTCCATTTTCCCTTGAGGAATCCCGTCCTGGGTCATGTCTAAGCCCTGAAGATCTAAAAGGGATGAAGGTGCTTGTTGTGGAAGACGACAGGATAAATCAGCGTATCGTTGTTGAGCTTCTTAAGAAGTTTGAAATAAAACCAGTTGTTGCATCAACAGGAAAGGCAGCATTGAATGCAGTTAAAAAACGAAGGTTCGATGCCATTTTCATGGATATAAACCTCCCTGACACCGACGGCTACAGGCTCACAGAAGAGATTCGCTCAATGCCTGTAAACAATGAAATTCCCATCATAGCCCTTACCGCCAGTACCAAGAACAGGGGCATGTGTATGGATGCAGGCATGGATTATTTCCTGTCAAAGCCCTACAGCGAGGCCAGGTTGTTAAACAGCCTTATTGCCACCAAAAGGAAGTAACATTAAGTCCCTTTGTTCAGTCCCACAGGATAGGAACCAAGCCATTTTAGGAAGGTGCATCCGCCTCTTATGGCCTCGACCCCTTCCTTCACATGCTCATCCTCAATGTGGCCTGCAATGTCCACATAAAATAGATAGCGCCACGGCTCGTCCTTTACAGGGCGTGACTGTATCTTGGTAAGATTTATTCCCTTGTGCGCCAAGGGCTCAAGGAGCCTGAAGAGTGAACCAGGTCTATCCTCAAGGCTTAAAAGCAAAGATGTCTTGTCATGGCCACTTGGTCTCGGGCATTCGTGCCCAAGGATCAGAAACCTGGTGGTGTTACCAGCAAAGTCCTCGATGCTTTTTGCAACGGTGTAAAGATTGTAGGTCCGTGCTGCAAGGGGGCTTGCAATTGCCGCAACCGATGGATCAACAGCCGCCCATCTTGCCGCTTGGGCAGTACTGACCACCTCTTCTGTTGGCACTGCGGGAAGGTTTCGCTGAAGCCATATCCTGCATTGGGCCAGGGCATGGGGATGAGACAGGATCCTTCTGATGGTATCGATCCGCCCACTTTTATTTATTAGATCGTGGGATATGGGCAGATAGATCTCTCCGCATACCTTAATGTCATAGTCGCAAAGTCCGTCCAGGGTGAGGGCCACAGTGCCTTCAACGGAATTTTCAACAGGCACTACTCCAAAGTCTATGCGTTTTCTTTCCACCTCCTCGAACACTTCCTTTATGTTGGACTCAGGAATGAATTCTGGGGCATGCCCGAAGAATTCTGTTGCAGCCATGTGGGTAAATGTTGTCTCAGGCCCAAGAAACCCAACCTTTGCAGGCCTCTGGGCATTTCGGCAGGCAGATATTATCTCACTGAATATGACTTGCAGGCCATCTGGAGGAAAGGTGCCCTGGTTGTACTCAAGGATGTGGTTTATCACCTGTCTTTCTCTTACAGGGTCAAGGGGCTGTGCCAGAGACTTTGCCTTTGTCCTGCCAATCTCCTCTGCGACCCTGAGGCGTTCCTGAAGAAGGGATACCAGTTCCCTGTCAATGCTGTCTATTCTCTTTCTAAGCTCAGCAAGCCTCTTTAGCTGTTCATCATCTAACTTTTGCATATTCTTGGATCTACCTCATCTTCTTTGACAAAATTTTCTTTATTTCAAGAAGTTCCTTTTTTATCTCATGGACCAATTCCATATCGTGCACAGGCACATTCTTTGAGCGTTTGCTGCCAACGGTTTTGCGCAAAAACTCTTCCCTGATCTTTCTCCTTGCCCCAGCTATCGTATAGCCTTCTTCGTAAAGGAGTTGCTTTATTCTTTTAAGGATCTTTATGTCCTGACTTCTGTAAAGGCGTCTTTTCGAAATCCTTCTTGGCTGGATGTATTTGAACTGACTTTCCCAGAACCGCAATACATGGGGTTCTACCCCTATTATCTCGCTAACCTGACCTATTCTGTAGTATTTGCGGTCCTTTTTGAGCATTTACCCTCTTTTTCAACAAGGGACTTGGCCTAAAAGAAACGGTTCTTCGTGCCGGTATGATAATGGTATGGCCTGTAGTAGGATTTATACCCTTTCTAGATTTTTTTAAAAGAGGGGAAAATGTTCCAAAACGAACAATTTTTAATGTTTCACCTTGATTTAAGGCATCTGTCATGACTTTGAAAAGGCTGCTGACCACCTTTTCTGTGGATCTGACAGAAAAACCTAGTTCCTCGCCCACCAGTTGAGATATCTCAAATTTGGTAAGGGCCTTTTTTGTCTTTACCATGTCAGCTTCTAAGACTGCCCCTGAACTCTGTAAGTATGGCTTTTTGCAGGGGCTCGTGCATCTCTTCAACTTCCTGTTCCGAAAGTGTGCGGTCCTTGGCCCTATACACGAAATGAATCCCCAGGGCCTTTTTACCCTTGGGTATCTGTTTTCCCCTATACACATCAAAAATATAGTAACTTACTAGTGCATCAGAACCTTTTTCCTCTATGAAATCAAGGATGTCTATGGCCCTTGTAGAATCGTCAACTATCACTGAAAGATCCCTTTCAACAGAAGGGAAGCGGCTTAGAGGCCTGAATACCTTTTTGGACGAGGATGCCTTTGACAAGGCAGCAAGATCAAGATCAAGAATAAAGACCTTCTGGGAAATATCAAATGACTTTGATACAGAAATATCAAGTTGCCCCATAACACCCAAATGGTTTTGTGAGCATACTATATCGATCTGGGTGCCGTCTTCTAAATAGGACTCTGTCTTTTGGGGCAAACGAAAATCAGGATTTTGACAATTTAGTGTTGCAAGCAGGTTTTCTGCAATACCCTTTAGATCGAAAAAGTCTGACTCTCTTTCCGACCAGGCCCAGGTATTTGGAAACCTTCTGCCAGTCAGGGCCACACAGCATCTTTGATACTCATCAGGAATGACTCCAGGCCCCTTGTCAATGAAAACAGCCCCAACCTCGAAAAGGGAAAGGGACATATTCCTTCTTCGAAGATTTCTCGAAATGGTTGAAAGCATGCAGGGCACCAGAGAAGTCCTCATAATGGACTGGTCTTCTGCAAGGGGGTTTTTGAGTCTAACAGCCCTGTTTCTGTCATCATCTTTGGAAAAGCCCAAGGCCTTTAGCTCTGATGGGGAAATGAAACTGTAGGAGATGATCTCGCTTAGACCTTGACTGCTGAGTATGGAACGCACTTTGCGGAGAAACGGCCTAAAAGATGTCGGCCTTTCAACAATAAGCGTCGCCACTGGCGAAGATGTGGGAATCTTGGAAAAGCCGTAGCATCTTGCAATCTCTTCAAGTATATCCTCTTCAGCCTTTAAGTCTCCCCTGTACGAAGGGGGGGTCGCCAAAAAGGCGTCCTCTTTTTCTTTTTCCACCTTACATCCAAGGGTGACAAGAATATCTTGCATGGTGTCTGATGAAATCCTGGCGCCTATAAGAGACCTCATACGGCTTGGTCTGTACCTCACGGTTACCGGACTATAAGGAACAGGGTTCACATCCTTGATGCCTCCAAAGGTACCGCCACCCATTTCAAGAACAAGCTCGCAAGCCCTTAGAGCGGCCTTTTCCTGGATACAAGGGTCCACTCCACGCTCAAACCTGTATGAAGCCTCTGTGGGCAGTTTTAGCCGTTTTGCTGTGCGCCTTATGCTCGAAGGAGAAAACCATGCACTTTCAATGAGGATGTTTGATGTCTTTTCCGTTACTTGGGTGTCTTGGCCGCCCATCACTCCAGCTATTGCAACAGGACCCTTTTTGTCACAAATGAGCAGCATTTCTTCTGAAAGCTCCCTTTCTTTGGAGTCAAGGGTCACTATTTTTTCACCCCTTTGTGCCTTTCTTACAAAAATGGCAGGGCCTGAAAGGGTATCAAGGTCAAAGGCATGAAGGGGCTGACCAAGCTCAAGTAATACATAGTTGGTTATGTCCACTATGTTGTTTATGGGGCGAACGCCGCTTGCAACGAGTCGTCTTGCAAGCCATCCTGGGGATGGAGCAACATTTACACCTGTTATTTTTGCACCCACATATCTGGTACAAAGGGAAGGCTCTTCAATTTTAATATCAACGTCCTGAAGGCCAACGGAGCCATCCAAAGAAGGCTCTACCTCGTTCATCTTTGCCTTGAAGATGGCCGCTGCCTCTCTGGCCACCCCAAGAATACTTAAACAATCCGGCCGGTTGGGTGTTATTCCGATTTCAAATACGGTGTCCGATACACCTGTCAAAGCGGACAGGTTCTGGCCTATTCTTGCATCCGGGTATCTGCTTGAGATGTCAAAGATACCAGAGGCATCCCCTTCAAGAAGAAGTTCATATTCAGATGCGAGCATTCCCTCAGAGGCCTTGCCGTAGACAGTGGCCTTCTTGACCTCTTTTCCATCAGGCATCAACGTCCCTGGAGGCACAAATGCACTGAGCATCCCCTCAGATACATTGGGAGCGCCGCAAACAACCTGTATCTCCTCTTCACCAGTCTCAACCGTGCATAGGGATATGTTTTTTGCCTTGTCGATCCATTCCACCCTTGAAATCCTGACAACCTTTGCCTTAAGCAGCCATGGGTAGGCCGGCTCGATAGCCTCCACCTCAAGGCCTGCAAGGGTAAGTGCCTCTGCAAGATTATTGTCGTCAGCTTCTACTGAGACCACCTGTCTGAGCCATGAAGAGGGAACCAGCATAATATTTTACCTAAAATTGATTGAGGAATCTTATGTCGTTGTCAAAGAAGAGCCGTATGTCATTGATTCCATACTTGAGCATGGCTATTCGCTCAATTCCAAGACCGAAGGCGAAACCACTGTATTTCTCTGTATCTATGCCAACATGTCTGAAGACCTGAGGATGCACAAGCCCGGCACCAAGGACCTCAAGCCACCCTGTGTAAGAACAGACCCTGCATCCATCTCCCCTGCAGATGACGCACTGTATGTCTATCTCGGCACTTGGCTCTGTAAAGGGAAAGAAGCTCGGCCTGAATCGAACCTTGGTATCACGGTGGAATATCTCCTGGGCAAAATGGGTCAGGATGCCCTTAAGATGGGCAAATGAAACACCTTCATCTACCATCAGCCCTTCAACCTGGTGGAACATGGGGGTATGGGTGATGTCTGAGTCACACCTGTAAACCTTGCCAGGGGCAATGATCCTGATAGGTGGCTTCATAACCTCCATGGTACGTACCTGTATCGGAGATGTGTGGGTGCGAAGCAGCACCTTGTCATCCACATAGAAGGTATCTTGCATGTCACGGGCTGGATGATCTGGCGGAATGTTGAGTGCCTCGAAGTTGTAAAAATCCAGTTCTATTTCTGGGCCCTGGGCAGCAGAAAAACCAAGGCGTTCAAATACCTCGCACACTTCATCAAGGACTTGGGTGATGGGGTGCAGATGACCTCGGGGAAGAGGCCTGCCTGGAAGGGTAGGATCAAAGCCCCTTATGACTCTTGGGCCGGCCTCTTTCAGAACGGCATCAAGTCTTTCTGTGATGGCCCGTTCTATCTTGAACTTGATTTCATTGGCAAGGCGCCCAATCTTAGGCCTTTCCTCCTTTGGAAGGCGTCCAAGACCTTTTAGTATTTCGGTCAAAAGCCCCTTTCGGCCAAGAAACCTGACCTTTATCTTTTCAAGGCCATCTTTGTCTTTGGCCTCTTCAATGGCCCTAAGGGCTTCTTCTTCAATGGAGCCAAGCCGATCTTCCATTTTCAGGCCTTTAGCCTAAAAGGCGGCCTTAGCCTTTTCAACAAGGGCGGAAAAGGCACTGGGCTGAGTAACAGCAAGGTTTGCCAACACCTTTCTGTCAAGGCCTATCTTTGCCTTTGCCAACCCACCCATAAACTTGCTGTATGAAATATCGTTCAGCCTGCACGCTGCATTTATTCTTGTGATCCAAAGCCTTCTGTAAGAACGTTTTTTCTGCCGCCTGTCCCTGTAGGCATAACACAAGGCCTTTTCCACACTGTCCTTTGCCTGGCGATAACAGCGACCCCGTGCTCCGCGATAGCCCTTGGCAAGCTTTAGAATCTTCTTTCTACGACGTCTGGCCTTGAAGCCTCTTTTAACCCTGGGCATATGTGTTACTCCTTGAATGTTTCGTCTTTTTTGTCACCTGAAAACTCTCTATAAATAAGGCACCATGCGTTTTACATGATCAAGCATGGCTTCAGATACAACCCTATCCTTTTTCAGGTATCTTTTACGTTTCCTGCTCTTCTTGGTAAGAATGTGACTGTGGCCGGGCCTATTAAAGACAAATTTTCCAGATCCGGTCTTTTTAAAGCGCTTGGCTGCAGCCCTTTTGGTTTTAAGTTTTGGCATGGTAAAGCCCCCATATTAAAAATTTCGGCACAAACGGCATTATTTAACCTCAAACCCTTAACAGGTCAACGCAAAATTAAAATAAAATGCGCGAGTCTTTAAAAAATTATTGAGACCCCTTGTGCCTATATCAACGCGGCTTTTTCGGAGCAAGCACCATGGTAAGGGTCCTGCCCTCCATGTTCGGCATGTGCTCCACCACAGATATGTCTGCCATTTCCTCGGCAATCTGTTTCAGCATCTGCGCACCGAGTTCCGGATGTACTATCTCGCGACCCCTGAATTGGACAGTAACCTTGACCTTGTTACCCTGATTCAGGAACTTGACAATTTTTTTCTTCTTAACGTTCATGTCATGAACATCGGTTCGCGGACGCATCTTTACTTCCTTGACCTGGATGATGGTCTGGCGTTTTTTTGCCTCTTGGGCCTTCTTGCTCTGTTCGTAGCGGTATTTGCCATAATCCATCAAGCGGCAAACAGGCGGCCTGGCGTTAGGAGCAACCTCTACCAGGTCAAGGCCTGCTTCACTTGCTCGTTCAAGGGCCTCTTCAATGGGCACAATACCGACCTGTTGACCATTTTCATCCACCAGGCGCACTTCACGCGCCCTTATTTGTCTGTTTACTCTTGCTTGCTGTTCCCTGGTGATGTGACACCTCCCATTTTTTCTTGCATTGCCTGTTTCTCAAGAAGTTCGGCAAACTCCTCCACAGACATTGCATCCAATGTTTCTCCTCTCCTGGTACGAGGGCTGACACTTTGGTCTGCAACCTCCTTGTCCCCCAAGACTAACATATATGGAATCTTTTCCAACTGGGCCTCTCTGATCTTCTTGCCAAGCTTTTCGTTCCTAAGATCCAGATCGGCCCTTATCCCCTTTGACCTGAGTATTTCCAAAACCTTTTTGGCCCACTCATCTTGTCTGTCTGTAATGGTGATGACCCTGGCCTGGATGGGTGAAAGCCATATAGGAAAGGCGCCTGCGTAGTGTTCTATTAGCACTCCAAAGAAACGCTCAAGGGAGCCCAAAAGGGCCCTGTGCACCATTATAGGCGCATGTTCCTGTCCGTCTTCTCCTGTATACTTTACGTCAAAACGTTCAGGCAGGTTGAAATCAACCTGAATGGTTGAACACTGCCAAGACCTGTCGAGACAGTCCTTTATTTTTATGTCTATTTTAGGTCCGTAAAAAACGCCCTCGCCAGGATCTATTTCATAAGCGAGCCCCTTATTTTCAAGGGCTCGCTTAAGGGCGTTGGTGGCAAGCTCCCAATGCTCATCACTTCCAACATATTTGTCCGGCCTTGTTGAAAGATAGATGTCATATTTTTGAAAGCCAAAGACCTGTAGCATGTATAGGGTCATGTCAAGAATCTCTATAATTTCCTGATCGAGTTGACCAGGCGTACAAAAAATGTGGGCATCATCTTGGGTAAAGCCCCTTACACGCATGAGCCCGTGTAGGGTGCCTGTGCGTTCGTAGCGATAGACCGTGCCAAGCTCGCACCATCTGAGGGGAAGTTCCCTATAGCTGCGCTTCCTCGAATTGTATATGGCTATGTGAAAGGGACAATTCATTGGTTTTATCTGATATTCCACCTCATCTATCTGCATGGGGGCATACATGTTCTCTGCATAGAAATCGAGATGCCCGCTCGTCTTCCATAGCTCCCTTTTGGCTATATGAGGAGTGAAAAGAAGGCTGTATCCCCTTTTAAGGTGCTCGTCTCTCCAAAAGTCCTCCATGATTTTTCGTACAAGCGCCCCCTTTGGATGCCAAAGTATGAGCCCGGGGCCAATGGATTCTTCAATGGAAAATAGCTCAAGCTCCTTTCCTATCTTCCGGTGATCACGCCTTTTTGCCTCCTCGAGACGATCAAGATGTTCCTTGAGGGCCTTTTTGTCAAAGAATGCGGTTCCATAAATCCGTTGGAGCATCTCCCTGTTTTCATCCCCCCTCCAGAATGCACCTGCAACACTTAGCAGCTTGAATGCCTGGATCTTTCCAGTGTCAGGAAGGTGTGGGCCTCTGCAAAGGTCAACAAATTCACCTTGTCGATAAAGGGAAACTGTTTCGGCCCCTTCCTTCTTGAGATCTTCAAGAAGCTCCACCTTGTATGGCTCTTTCTTGTTTTCAAAGAAGGCGATTGCCTCATCTATTGGCATATCGATCCTTTCTATGGGTAGAGCCTTCTTTGAAAGCTCCTTCATCTTCTTCTCGATTTTGGCAATGTCTTCAGGAGAAAAGGGTTCTCTGGTGTTAAAGTCGTAGTAGAAACCCTGTTCTATGGCTGGTCCAATTGCGACCTGCACCTCAGGATAGAGTTCCTTTACCGCCTGGGCCATAAGGTGCGCTGTGGAATGACGCAAGACCTCCTGGGCCTGTTCATCGCCCAAGAATACCGGCTCAAGCTTGCAGTCGTTCTGAAGCCGAAAGCCCAGGTCCTTTAGCTCTCCATCAACCCTTGCAAGGATAAGGCGTTTTTTTTGTTTCTTGCTAAGCCCTTCCTTCAACACATCTGCCGCACTCGTACCTTTGTCAACTTCAAGGATCTGTCCATCTGCCAATCTTACCTTAATCATCTAAATGGCCGCCTCGCTTATTTGATTTTCACACCTCATAAAATTAAAGAGGCACCTGGACCATGAAATGGTCTAGCAGATGCCTCTTTTTCTTACAAATCTTGTGGGTCAAAGTAAACTTTTATTGAAAAAATACGTTTTTGGGCAGGTGTACGTATGCAATACGTATCATTTGCGTTCACTAATCAACATAATAATTAAATGGTAGGCGCGGGCGGGATCGAACCGCCGACTTCTACCGCGTCAAGGTAGCGCTCTCCCCCTGAGCTACGCGCCTTCAACAATAAAAACAAGACAATGGATTTGTCTGATAACAAGAATTATATTTGATGTCAAGATGGAGGTAAGGATAACGCCATGATACGAACAGAGTTGATTAAAAGGATTTTCGAGGCCGCAAGCATCCAGAGATGGAACGATCATGTGAGGCCTGTGGAGCTTACCGAACTGGACAAACAGGCCCACAAGATGCTGATTGCCTACATGCTTGGAAAATTTCATGAGCAGTCTCAGGATATCCACTGGCTGCGCCTGATAGAGGGCGGGCTCTTCGAATTTCTCCAGCGAGTGGTGCTGACAGACATAAAGCCTCCGGTTTTTCATTACCTCATGAAAAAGGCTGGCAAGCAGCTGAATAAATATGTAATGGAGCAGGTGGGTCCGGAACTTTCTGGCCTTTTAAGCCTTTCATCAGGTCGGCCGCTTATGGACGAGATGGGCAGATATTTGGAAGAGCCTGAATTTGCCAAGAATGAAAAGCGCATTTTAAGTGCAGCCCACTATCTTGCAACAAAGTGGGAATTTGAATTGGTATATGATGCCTTTCCAAAGATGTATGGAATAGAAGAGACCAAAAGGGAACTTGAAGACAAGATAGAAGACTACTATGAGCTTCCTGGCGTACAAAGGATACTTCTTGGTGGCAAATCCCACCATTTCGTAGATCTTCTAAGCCAGCTCAGATTTCAGAAAAGATGGTCAAAAACCCCTCGTATTCCCCAGACCACAGTACTTGGCCATATGCTGGTTGTTGCCATCTTTACCTACCTGCTAACACCCCTTCGTATAAAAAATCCTTGCCCAAGGCGCACTTACAACAACTTCTTCTCAGCCCTTTTTCATGACCTGCCAGAGGTGTATACAAGGGACATAATCTCTCCTGTAAAACGTATGGTGGCAGGTCTTGACAAGGTCATCCTGGAATATGAGAAAAAGAAACTGGAGGAGAAGATCCTGCCCCTCCTTCCAGAGTCGTGGCAAGAGGAACTGGTATATTTTCTGGAAAACCAGTTTGAAAACAGAGTCGTTGAGGATGGGCAGAAACGGCTTGTTACAGAGATAGAGGATAAGTGGAACCAGGATCAGTTTCTTCCAGTGGACGGCTCCTTGGTGAAGGTGGCAGATGAAATGGCCGCCTATTGGGAGGCAGCCATTTCTGTATCCCATGGCATACGATCTCCCCAATTAGAAAACGCCATGGCATCCCTTGAGGAAAAGTATAATCAAAGGGGAAGGCTGTCTTCCATATTTTCAAGAAAACAAGACTATTCGTAGGACTCTGCCTTTACCTTCCATATCTGAAACATTGGGGTCTTAAGTTCCACCGGTTCGAAAAATGCCTGGTTGAACTTATGCCTAAGAAATAACTTGTTAAAGACAGACTCAGCAATGTTGTTACCCATAAGGGCAGAGTATCCTCCTGCAATAGCCTCAAAATTAAAGCCCTTTGAAACAGGAAAGCTCTTTTTTTCAAACCTGTCGGGATATCTGATATATATCTCCTTAAGAGGTATCTTTCGTTGGGCGACATAGGCTATGCCCTTATCCATATCCACCTTTATAGGTGTTCCGTTGCTTTGGCGTGCAGTGATGTATCTTTCCCCTACCTTTGTGTTGTAAAAGGGTACATAGCCAGGATGGACTCCATTATGCCTTGCCGGATCCCATGAGCCGAGCCAAAACCACCAGTAGTTTGTCACAGTAAGTCGCCAGTCCGTGAAGAGATAGATAGGTCGGCTCTGTTTGGGAAAAAAGAAACGCAACCAATCCTCCACGGTCACAATGCCCTTTTGGGCCTTGATGTTGGAAGAGGCAATAATGCGCTCTGCATTGACAGGGCCTGCAGAAAGGACCTCCTTTATGAAATGGAAACCCTTTGTAGCATTGTTGCCAAAGGCCCTGTAGACAAGATGTGTGCCATTTGTTATTCCCCTCTGTACAAAGAAGTTCATAAGATTTGCAGAAAGACGCTCATTATCGGTAGTGTATGGTAGCCCGTTAAAAACGGAACGCTCTCCCCCATGCACCTGGCCATCGTTTATGGTGGCACGTCGAGCCCAGTAGATCATTGGATAGCCGTGATCCCACCACGCCCATATAACCGAATTCTTTGGAGTCTTTTTTGATACCTCAACCATTCCATTTATCAGAAAGGGGGGTTCTTTTGGCCAGAAGGTCTTATCTATTCCTCGTCTAACAGACGGATATATGAGGATAGCTACCAAAGCAGCGATAACAGCCCAACTGAACCAATGCTTACCACTTGTGGTTCTGACAAAATGGTAAGACTCAAAAATGATGCAGCCAATTCCTAGGGCAAGAGTTGGTGCAAGAAATATGAGAAATCTTTTTGCAAAAAAGAAAGAAAGACCGCTCAGGATCAGGGGAACTGCCAGATACAACGCCTTCACTCTCATTCTGTAAAAAAGAAATAGAAGCCCCACAATGCCCGTTACAAAGGCAATCACACTGTCCGTTGTTTTTGCTATTATCTCCTGTAGGCTTGGTATCGCCTGTTCTGAAATGGAAACCCCGATATTTGGAAAGTCACCGGCCACCTCTTTGGAGATGTACTTATACATGCTTACAATGCCCTGTACGGTTTTTACCGGAAGCCCCATTCCCTTAATGGCAAAAAGAAGGAGTGACGAAAATGCCAGAAGCCCAAAAAATGTTAAGGCCTCCTTCTTGGGGGGCCTGTAAAAAAGGAGCATGGCTACCGCCATTGGCAGCCAGGCAATGACCGTTGCAACCTGAGGAGTTTGATCCCACCACCACATGAAAAAGGCATAGTTCAACGCAGTGGCACCAAACCACAAATAACGGCGGAAAGTTTTGTCCTCACCAAACTTGATGGCGAAAAAGACCGCTGCCATGGCAAAGGTTACATTCATGCAGTCGGTATCGAACCAGCCAAGGCTGCTCCTGTACACGTAATAGAAAGACATGAGGGAGAAGAGGCCGGATACGCATCCCATTAGTGGGCCTCCATAAAAGCGGCCTATCCCATAGACAGGAAAAAAGAGCAGAAGCCCTAACACTGCCGGTGTGACAACACCAATCCAGTTAAAGGATGCCCCTGTGATCTCATGAACCATATATCCTATGGAGGAAAGAAGCGGTGGTGGTTGTGGACGTGGAGGGCAGTCTGGAACGGCCCTTTTTTCATCCACAGGCAGATAGGTTCCCTCTGACAGGTCTCTTGCAAGGGTGAGATAGTAATAGCCGTCAAAGGTGGTCAAAAGGGGTTCTGATTTGTAGAATGCCCTCTGCGGCTGGGACTTCCAATCTCTTATGTCTTCTAACCTTACCCCTAAGGCACAGGCAAGGATCAGCAATACGAACACAATTTCAATCCATCTGTTTCTGGTAAGCAATTGCCGCCTCCATGTATTTTTTATGAAAATACCTGGTCCCAGGTCTCTAATACTCCTTGTCGTACATGATAAATATCTGCTGAAGCAACAACGGCCTCTTCAAGATCAAGCGCCTTAAGGCTTATCTGTTCCTGATAAAACCTTAGTGGTTCAGAAAGTTTCTTTGCCTGAATCCTTGTAAGCAGACCCAAATCTTCAAGCACCTTGATCAAAGTACGATCATCCCTAAATTGCAACAATGCTGCTTCACGATATGCATGCGCAAGTACGAGATACTGCACAATAAATTCTATATCTGTAAGCCCTCCGGGAGATTTTTTTATATGAAACAATCCTTTTTCCTTTAGCTTTGGAGAAAGGGCCTTGGTGATCTTGTTTCTCATCTCAATGATATCTGTCTTTAAATGAACGAGCTGTCTTTTTTTACCGAGAACTTTTTCCCTTATCTTCTCAAAGGCCATGCCACAAACGTTATCACCAGCAAGAAAACGTGCCTTAATCAGTGCCTGATGCTCCCAGGTCCATGCCTTTTCATGTTGATAGTGCTCAAAGGTGGATAGGGTGCTAACCAGAATGCCCTGGGATCCGTTTGGCCTGAGTCTTGTGTCAATTTCGTAAAGAATCCCCTGGGAAGTACGTGCAGAAACAAGAAAGATGGCCCTTTGAATCAACCTGGAATAGAAGTAGCCAAGATTTGCCTGTTCCCCGACTGTGAGATTGCCAAATTTTTTGTGGTCATAGAGAAAAACAAGGTCGAGGTCTGATGAGTAGTTCATCTCCTTGCTTCCAAGCTTGCCATATGCAACAACTGCAAGTCCTCCGGAGGCAAAGTTTCGACATTTTCTAACAAAATCAGGCCCCTTTTCAGAAAGATCCTTCCAGGCCCTGTTGAAAACCGCATCAAGACACACTTCTGCCAGGTTTGATAGCTCGATACCGACACGAAACGCATCTATCATGCCCCTTAGCTGTGTGGCAGCTATTCTAAGAATATGCGCCTTTTTAAATCGTCTTATCTCATCCAGCCAATGTTCAAGGTCGTTGGGGCGTATGGCCGAAAGGCTGGTGTCAAGCAGCTCCTTCAGATTATTTTTTGAATAACTCCTAAAAAGAGTAGCTCCACTAACAAGTTCATCAAGCAGTATTGGCTGACGCCTTAGAAGATCTGCAACCATCCTGCTTCTGCTGCAAAGATACACAAGATGTCTTAGGGCAGAAGGATGCTGATTTAGAAGAACCAGGTATATGCTCCTTTTAAGAACGGCCTCAAAGATATTCAGGCCAGCCTCAAGGGCCTTGTCTGGATTGGGTGTGGTGGTTGATACCTCTATCAGTGATGGTACAAGGGTGTCTATGATTTCCCGAACCTGGCCAGACAGTGCCTTAACCTTCTTGGATTCCTTAAAAGAGGAAAGGAGCTTTCCCACCTTATCGGGCGCAGAAAAACCGAGACTGGAAAGGCCCCTTCGGGCCTTATCGTCCAAGGGGTCAGACCATATCATCATGGCCTCAACCGTCTTATGGGGCCTGCAGGTTTCTGAAGTTTGCCCCGCCTCCCTTTTTTCTTCAAAAAGGCCCCTGAATACCTTTGCCGATTTGTTTGTGTGCTCACTATAGACCTTGTGGAATTTTGCCCACGAATCAAAACCAAGGGATAGGGACAGAAGCTGCCTTCTGCGTTTGTCCTCTGGCAGGGTCTGGACCTGTCTGTCATCATATTCCTGAAGCCTGTGCTCGACAGTCCTGAGAAAGACGTAGGCCTTGCCCAGGCTGGTGCACGTATTTTCATCCAGAAGTTTAAGCCTTTTTATCACATCAAGGGCATCCAGGAGAGGCCGTACCTGAAGGGCCTTTATCCTTCCCCCTTTTATGAGTTGAAAGGTCTGTACCACAAACTCTATGTCCCTTATGCCTCCTGGCCCAAGTTTAACGTTATAAGTGCCTGTTCTCCCCGCCTGTTCCGCAAGGATCATGGCCTTCATTTCCTTTAAGGAGTCAACTGTGGAATAGTCAATATACCTTCTGTAAATAAAGGGTTTTAACGATTCAAGAAGAGTGTTTCCTTCCTCTATGTCTCCAGCTACCGCAGAGGCCTTTAAAAGGGCATAGCGCTCCCATTGGCGTCCGTGGTTTTCATAATATTCAACCATTGCCTCGCTACAAATTACCAGGGGGCCAGAGTCTCCAAAGGGCCTAAGTCTTGTATCCACCCTGAAAACGAAACCATCTGGTGTAACCATGGAAAATATTCTTACAAGGCGCCGGCACTGCTCAAGAAAATACTCATCATTGGTGATGCTGTGTTTGCCCCCCTTGGTTTTTCCATGACGGGAATAAGAAAAGACAAGGTCTATGTCTGAGGAAAAGTTTAGCTCGAATGCCCCTAATTTTCCCATGCCCAGAACTATGAGCCGTACCCGCCTTCCTGTTTCATCACAAGGTTGTCCGAATTTGACATCCATGTCCTGTTCAAGCCAAGATATGGTTTTTTCCAGGCAGATACATGCCAAATATGAAAGATCAGCCACGGTTTCCTTGAATCCGCATATGCCACCTAAATCCCTGATGGCGATACGAAGCATCATCTCGTTTCTGAAATTACGGATTTTCGTGCAATAATCAGCTTCATTTTTTGCATCATTTAGAAAATCAGATGCTATCTTCCATAAATCCTTTTGTGGCAAACTTTTTACAAGGAGGTCTCTTTCAAGGAGATTGCAAAGAAGGTTGGGTCTTCTTTGCATGATATTTCTGACAAAGGGACTAAGGACTGAAATCCTTTCAAGCAGTCTTCGATCCTTTTCACTTAGGAACTTACGAAGCCTTGCGTCTTGGCCAAGGAGGTCTGAGACAATGGCCTTTCCCTTGGAAAGAAGATCCGCTGGAAATGATTTCAGGTTGCCTGCAGACAGGGATTTGCTAAAGGAATCGTAATGACCCGTCACTTGTTTTTTGTCTTCTCCCTATGGGCCACCTGGTTGATTATGAGCCGGGCATTGTCTTTGGAGATTCCAAGACGCTGCCTGTCCTCTTCCAGGATGCCTATTTCTTCCTTGGTCAGACGGCCGTCATCGTGAATCATTTGCTCAACCTCAAGTTCGAACTTTTCTCGCCTTAGTCTAAGCTGCTCCGTAAAACCAGATGCAATGATACCAGCTGGCAGAGACACAAGCCCAACTCCTGCTATGGTGATAAATGTGGCAAAAATCTTGCCCTGGACCGTCACGGGGGTTACATCACCGTAACCCACAGTTGTTAGGGTGACAATTGCCCACCACATTGCCTTTGGGATGGAGCCAAAGGCCTCTGGCTGCACATCGTGTTCGAAGATGAATATGCCAACTGAGGCAAAAATAAGTATTATGAACATGAGCATCACAGAGACGAGAAGGGATTCCGACTCTTCCTTTATCACATCTGCAAGTAGATCAAAGGCAACAGAGTAACGTGTCAGTTTAAGAAGGCGCAGAAGCTGAGCCAGCATAAGTTGAGGCGTTTGTGACCACCCGGCAACAATGAGGAAAAATGGCAAAAAGGACAGGAGATCCACCATGCCCATGAATGAAAAGACATAGTCAAGACGACATCGAAAAGGGCCCCTTTCTGGTCTGTTTACTGGACAGCTCCATAAACGCAAAAGATATTCCAGCAGGAAGGCCATGCTTGAGAAGGCCTCAAAGAGCCACAGGTAGTTTCCATAACGTCTTTCAATTGATGGCTCTGTTGTCAGAACAAGGCAAACAGAACTAAGGAATATGAGCGCAATCATGAAAGAGGAAAAGATACGGTGTAAAGGATGAGCCCACTGCCTTTTAAAATATCCTGCAACGGCCCTTTTCATCCAATCAGGTCTCCTCTGTGTAGATCAAAAGTGCCTTTATGTCCTGTTCCTTTTCCAGGTTCCCACCTATGGCCGAGGCCATAAGTCCAAATGTCGCCATCAGTTTTGAAAAATGAAGGTCTGGTATAGGCTTGCCATGAATTCCTGCCCATTCTGCCAAAACACCTTGAGGTAAAATATTTATAACAATATACGATATTACAAAAAGATTTATCCAAAAAGAAAACATGCCCATGAAAATGGTACCTAAAAGTACTAATCTTGATCGCACTGCCTGTTCCTTGAGTTTATCGCTCCTGCTTATGGACTGGAGATTTTGTCCGAAATAGAAGGAAAGGGTGGCACAAATTATCACAAATACTAAGGCAAAGTCTAACCACGCCGAGTCCATTGCAGAGCCGATTTCCCAAGCCTCTGCGCTCAAAAAAAGGAAAATTATGGAGACGGCAGTGGCCGCAGTGGAACGACCAAGATGAAACATCATTAAGGCGGAGCGGACTACTAATACATCTTTTAAGATGGATAGCCCCTCTTCCTGAAGCATTTTTACATAGAATCTCCATTTGCTCTTGATACCGCCCCGTTCCTCAATCCTCGGGTCTGCGATCTCTTTTAGGTTTTGTTTGATCTGTTCCTCTTCCTTTTTGTCCCAGTCAAGAGGGGGCTGGCCAGTCCAAAATTTTCTTGGTTTCATGACGGTGTTAGCTGAGTGATCAAGTCCCCACAGGTGGCCAAGGCAGTGCTTGGTGAGGGATAAAAAGGCCTTACGTTGCAAGTTTTCATTTGGAAGTTCCAATATTTTGGAAAGGGATACAACCGCTGCTTCAAGAAGATTGGATGGCACGCCATTTATTCCTTGCTCAAAACGGGACAACAAGGGAAGAGTCGTTACCAATAACACATAATCGAATCCATACTCAATTTTTATGTCAGCGCCATATTCTAAAAGAAAAAGCGGATCTACTGGTGCATTCTTAGGAAAATCTTGTCTTTCCACTATGGAAAATTCCCATGAAAAACATGGAAAGCGCCTCGAAAATTCATTATCAAGATTTTCTATCAAAAAAGAAGTCCATTTTTGTGAAACATAGTTATCTGCATCCACTATCAATCCTATGTTTACAACAGAAGGAGTATCTATTTTTGTTTGTTTCTTGTTCAATGCCACTATTACCTTCAATCTATAAGTGTCAAAAATAATCCAGTGATATCCATTCGGTTTGAAAAAAGCAAATAAAAAGCCGCTGGCCGAAACCAACGGCTTCACAATGAAATAGATGTCAAAGGTTTTTAGGACGAAATCAATTTTTGTTTAAATTCTTTGAGTTTTTGAATGAGTTCCTGGAACATTTTTGCTGGTTCATTCTTTCCTTTTATTTCCGACTTGATGTCATCTATTCGTTTTTCTAAATCTTTGTAGATGTTTGGATCATCCTTTCCGTAACCGAGTATCTTGGCAAGATGTAGTTGTTTTTTGGCTTCCTTCAAATACTTAAGGGCCTGTTCCTTGTCTTGTTTTGCAGTCTTTGATGCCTCCTCTATGAGGTCCGAAGCCCTCACCAGCGGAATGGGTATCACTATCTTTTTTACCACCATGGAGTTAAGTGCAATGGAAAGCACGCTTTTGGCCTCATCCACCTTGTCGTCGATTATATACTTTGAGGCGAGTTTCATTGCATCAGGATAGGTGGCAAGGGGCAAGTTCTCAATGACTATATCGATCTCGCTTTGGAGTGTATCAAGAAGAAGCCTGGCACCCTGGACATCCCCTTGACTAAGCAGCCTTCTCACTTCAGTTATTTTTTCAACTATCTCTTTTGGGGACAGTTGTGTGTCTACTACAACGGTGTAACTATTGATGGGAATAAGGGAGACTTTATTGTTTGCGGCTAAGATTACTTCAAGTTCTCCTATTACCTTTTTGAGGAGATCAAGTGCCTCTTTTTTCTTGTTTTTATTCAGAAGATCAAGGACCTTATAGGTTTCAGATACCGCCTGAATTGCCTTCTTGTTAAGTTCTTTCTTGAAATTTTCCGCTTTTTCCTTTTCTTTTTCAAGAGCGTTTTTGGATACTTGGGCCGAGGTCTTAAGCTGTTCCTTCTTTGTTTGCTGTGACGGTTTTTCTCCATAGGCACCAGAACCGATTGGTGCAAACAAGAGACAAAAACCTATCAAAAGGCCAAGAACACACTTTTGGGGTGATACAATAATTTTTCCAGACATTACAACCTCCTTTACCAATTTATTTGTTTTTATGAGTTTTAGGCCAGGTTAGCCTAAGCCTCTTGCATCGCTTTTTTGTTTGTTGATGATTCCATTGCCCTTTTCTTTGCTGCAATTGCAATCACGACATGGCTCCATCCATTGAAAATAAGATCAATAGATATAAAGAGGCCAAGAGTCCAAAGAGCGGAGTATGGCCATGCAAATCCTATCAGAATGGCTATGGCAATTGATGCAAGGCCACTGACGAGCAGTATACCCCAGTCAGGCAACTCTTTTCTGTGTTGAAATGCCACAATCACCCGAAAAATTCCGGCTGCAAGGATGGATGCTGCCAGTATTATAGTGAGGGCCAAAGATGCTGCTACTGGGTTTAGGGCGCACACAACGCCTCCAAACAAATACAGAGCCCCTCCAATTAGGTGAGGCATCCTACTCTTCCATCCGTTTACCCCCTTGATGGCTTCCCAGATCTGCAATACGCCGCCAGCCATCATGAAAGAGGCAAAGAGAAGGACCGAAGAAAGTGTTGCCAGGGGTGTTATTACAAGACCGATTGTGCCTGTGATGATAAAGAAAAAACCCAGGAGAAGATGCCACTTCCAGTTTTTTTTCACATCTCCCCATGTAAAATTGTTTGCGGTGACTATTGGTGTTTCAGATTCCTTCATTTTTCAACTCCTTTTTTGATTTTTTTGTAATTTTACTAAAAAATTTTTTACAAAATTGTATCATTGTGCAGTGACATTAAACTTGGTCTATTTTTTGAAAAGTCAAGTGATTTAAAAAGAAAAGTTTATAATACTTTGAAATTAAAGGAGTTTTTTTGAATTAAATTTCAGCTTGAAAAATTTGTAATTATTCAGGCGTTGGTCTGGGCTGGACAAAAGTTGTTTGGCGTTTAGCCTGGAAGCTCTCAACAAAAATACAAGAAGGCGAAAATATTGAAGTTGCGTCAGTTGGGGGAGGCAGGCAAACAACTTCCTGGTTTTTGTAAATTATTTTTGAAAAATGCTAAAAATAGAAAAAATATGGTATTTGGTGAATATATCTGGGTTTTTCGGGAAAAACAACAACGATGAAACCAGATTTCGGGTTTCTTGGTTTATGACTACAATATCATTTTTCGA
>JALSQG010000075.1 GCA_026985565.1 Deltaproteobacteria bacterium | reverse complement strand
TTCTTGAGTGGTGGGACATCCCTGTTAAAAGGGATAGAGGAGCTTTTTAGTAGCGCCCTTGGCCTTGAGACCAAAAAACTAAATGCCTTTTCTGGCAAAGAGTTTGATAAAAATATTGATGAAAAATACATGTCGGCAATATCGCCTCAAATGGCCATAGCCAGCGGACTTGCCATAAGGAGTGCAGAATAGTGATTACCGTCAATCTGTTACCTGTAAGACAGTGGAAGAAAAGGGAAGCAGTCAGGCGGCAGGTCTCCATATTCTTTCTTTCATTTATCCTGCTGCTGGTTGGGCTTTTGGCAATTGGCTTTACTATTCAGGGCAAGGTTTCTGCACAAAGAAAGGAACTAAAAAGGCTTGAGGCCCAAAAAAGGCGCCTTTCCTATGTAAACAAGAAAATTGCCTTGGCAAAAAAGAAGAGCAAGGAAATAGAAACCAAATTCCAGGCCATTGAAAAGCTCCAGAAGGGGAGGACAAATACTGTAAAGATCATGGATGAGGTTGTGACTTGTTTGCCAATAGATAGACTGTGGCTAAAGAAGCTTGATCTTAAGGCAGGAAGGTTGGCCCTTTCTGGAATAGCCTTGGATAACCACACTGTCGCCCTATTTATGAGGCGCCTTGATGCTTCGCAGCTTATCAAAAAGGTAAAACTCGTCAATACGAGGCGTCAGAAGATCAAGGGACACGATCTTATGCAGTTTGATATAACAGTAGATCTGGTCCAATAAAAAATAGGCTTTGATACGGGAAAATATCATGGCATTTAAAGACAAACTTCAACTCAAAATACCAAGTACTTTGTTCGATTCCGTGTATGCCATGCCAATGTGGCAAAAGGCACTTATTTTCTTGGCCTCTTGGATATTACCCATAGTGCTCTTTTGGTATCTATTTCTGTCTGTACGAATTGGAGAGATAGATTCCACCTCCCAGAAGATTCCCAAGCTGCGCAAAGAGATCGCAGTCCTTGAGCAAAAAAGCAAACAGATTCCAAAGCTTGAAAAAGAGCTGAAGGAGATGGGCGGGATCCTCAAAGAGGCAATGAAGCTCTTGCCTGAAAAGGAAGACATCCCATCCGTTCTCACCGAGATATCCTCTATTGGAAATGAGGCACGTCTTGAATTTCAAGCCTTCAAACCAGGCCCTGAAAGGAAAAAGGATTTTTATGCAGAAATCCCGGTGTCTTTAGATTTAAAGGGACCATTTCACAACACAGTGGTTTTTTTCGATAGGGTTAGCAGGATGGCAAGAATTGTTCATATAGAAGATGTGTCCATGGGGAATGCCAAGGAAAGCTCTCAGATATGGAGTCAGGCAGTAAATAAAAAAGAGACCAAGTCTGCGGCCCCTGCCTCGACTGAGACTAAAGGAACCGGAAATGGATCTGACAAGGGGATCGTACAAAGAGGAAGCAACTGGGTCATACATACGAGATGTACTGCCGTGACCTATAGATTTTTAACTCCTGAGGAACAGAAACAGAAAAAAGGGAAGAAAAAGAAGAAGGGTTAAAAATAAAAGATAAAAGTGGAAAGAAGACATGAAAAGGGAAAATCACTCCATGTATAAGACGTTTTATTTCATACTTGCTTTATTCATCATAGCAATAGGAGGATACCCTGGTGCAGCATCGGCCCTTAAGGCACCCAAGGCAAAAACAGCAACCAAAAACATCTCAAATAAGATAGAGCAGTACAAGAAAAGGCTTGAAAGTCTGCTATCACCCATTGAATACCGCTATGTCGCAGCTGGGAAACCCGATCCTTTCATGCCTTTTTTTAGAACCGAGATGAACAAGGCGGTATCTCCCAGGAAGAAGAAGTTTGCCAAAAAACCAGAAACTTGTGCCACTGCCCTCGAGTGCATGGACGTAGGTCAGCTAACCTTGGTGGGAATCGTTCTTGAACCAGACGGCAACTCCCTTGCCATGGCACAGGATGCATCTGGAATTGGTTACACTCTAAGATTGGGGACAAAGATAGGTTACAACAAGGGAAAGGTGGTATCCATCACCAGAGACAGGGTAATAGTCAAGGAAGAGGTGGAAGACCTTAGAGGCAGGCCATCTTTCAGAGACAGAACACTATATCTCCATCCGGAGGAAGGCGATGAATCCCGTTAATAAATCGTTATCGTTTTCAACACTGTTCATTGTAGTAGTTGCAGGCTTTCTGTTAGTCAGCATGGAAGGACATTTTGAGCCTTCTTTGGCCCAAAAGACAGGTCCAAATGTTGACTATTGGTTGAAAGAGCTAAAAAACAGACAACCAAAGGCCATGAAGGTGGCATCTGTGAAGACAGGGACTCAGCTGGTGGCAGCAGGAGGCTCACCTAAGAGCAAGATCGCTTCAGCAAGTGCTCATGATACCATTTCAGGCCCCAAGAAGATTAGTGTGGATTTTTATAAAGTCGATCTACATAACGTGTTCAGGCTCCTTGGTCAGGTAAGTGGAAAAAATGTGGTTGTTGACGAAGGGGTGAAGGGAACCCTGACCCTTGCCCTTGATAATGTGCCATGGACCTTTGTCTTAGAGGTGATAAAGAATCTAAAAGGCTTAGATAGCATTGAAAGAAACAATACCATAATGATCTATCCAAAGAAAAAGTCCATAGCATGGGCAGGGGAACCAAACTCTTCTGGGACACTTGAAACCATCCCCGGTTCCATGCAGATCACAGCAAAGAAAAAGGTCAAGAAAAGTCTCACTGTAACAACAAAGAGGAAATCACACACGCCTTTAAAGCAGATCGTTAAGGCAGAAAAGTTTATCAAAAAGGCATCTTCCCAAGAAAAGAGAGGAAACGTACTTGGGGCATATGAGTCTTTGAAAAAGGCAGTAGAGCTGTGGCCAGATAATCAAAAGATCCTTGATAAGCTTGCTGCGCTTGCCCTCCAGCAAAATGACAATCTCGGTGCATTTAATTATTCAAAGAGGGCACTAAAGATCAACAACAAGGATGGAGAGGCAGCAGCCATTGCAGCAGTAGCGCTTGCCAGAATGGACAGGCCAGAAGATGCAAAGGAATACTTTGAGCTTGCAATGAATATCAAGCCAACCAAGGATACCCTGTGGAATTATGCAGTATTTGCCTTTTCTCAAGGTAACTACCGCCAGGCGCTCAGGTTAATAAATCGCATAGAAGCAAATTACAATATTACGCCCGACATGCTCATGTTGAAGGCCCAGTGTTATGAGTACCTCTCCAGGATTCAGCAGGCAGTTGCTGAGTACCGGGCACTTATATCTTCGGGAAACAGCGTTCCAAGAGAAATGGTCAAATTTGCAAAACTTAGACTCTCGGCCCTTACTGGGACTCAAGTAAACAATTAAAGGAGGTTTTTAATCATGCCGTCTCCTCTTGCACATAATCCTTTGAAAAGGTTGAT
>JALSQG010000074.1 GCA_026985565.1 Deltaproteobacteria bacterium | reverse complement strand
GTTTAACAGCCCTTTCCATCACCTCCTGACCATCGTTACCCGTGACGATCCTGAGCTCTTTTCCTAGTTTCCCCAAAGGCACTGACATCTCCTGCGCAGCCTCGCCAATCAAGAAAATTGATCTTATGTTGGTCTTGTGGCCATTTCTGCCTCCCAAGCACTTTAACCCATGGGCAAGATGGCTGAAATCCTCTCCCTTTGCCCTGCCCCCAGCAATAAGAATCACGTTTCCTGATATGGCCTCAAGCCCTTTTAGTACCGCATGTACGTTTGTGGCCTTGGAGTCGTCTATGAACCGAATACCTTTTTCAAACGCCACCTCCTGAAGCCTGTGGGAAGGCGCCCTGAAGGTTGAAAGGGCCTTTTCCATCTTTCTGACAGAAGCCCCCATTGCACATGAGCAAACAAGGGCAGCTGCAAGATTTTGGAGGTTGTGATGACCCAAAAGGCCCCATCCACTGATGTCAAAAGTGAAAGTATCATGGAAAGAAGGGATGGCAAGTCTCATTGCCTTATCTTTTAAGACTGTCACATCCTTTAAAAAAACCGGTGGGGCTACGGTTTTAAACTCCTCAGCACCGATTCCAAGGACAGCAGTGCAATCTTCATCCTGAAACGAAAAGAGCCTTTCTTTTGCCTTTAAATAGTTTTCCATACCTTTGTGCCTGTCCAAATGGTCAGGGGCAACATTTAGACAGACTGCACAGATGAATCTTGGCCTTTTAAGATCAAAAACATTGTCTAATGGGAAATACTCAAGCTGAAAGCTGCTGATCTCAAGTACCGCACAGGTTTTTCCATCATCTTTATGAAGAAGGTCAAAAAGGGGCGGGTAAATGTTTCCCCCATATATGGCCCTTTTCCCAGAGCCTTCAAGAAGATGTTGAGTTAGAAGGGTGGTTGTTGTCTTGCCGTTAGTACCTGTGATGCCAATTAAGGGGCCTTCCCAGAAACTTGCTGCAAGATAAAGCTCTCCCACTGTCTTGACCCCTTCTTCTGTCGCCTCTTTGACCAAGTGGTGATCTTTGGGTATGCCAGGGCTTACAACGAGCAAATCAATCTCATCAAAAGATTCACATAGTCCTTTTTGGGCAAGGGATCGAATCGCAATTTGCCTTTCACCGCACCACAACACAAAATCCTCGTCTAAAAGATCAACTGGTTTGTCATCAAAACAGGTTAACGTTGACCCCTGGCCATGGAGCCATCTGGCAGCCGACATGCCTGCCTTTCCAAGGCCCAAGATCCCAATATGTTTGCCCTTTAGGCTCAAACCTCTCACCTCAGCTTCAAGGTACTTATGGCTACCAGTCCAAGAAGTACCGAAATAATCCAAAATCTCACTATTACCTTTGGCTCAGGCCATCCCAGCTCCTCGAAATGATGGTGAAGTGGCGCCATCTTGAATATACGCCGGCCCTTTGTGGCCTTGAAGTAACCGACCTGCATCACTACGGAAATGGCTTCTGCCACAAAGACACCGCCAACTATTGCAAGAAGTATCTCTTGTTTGGAAAGGACCGCCACTATGCCAAGGATGCCCCCCATGGTGAGGGAGCCGACATCTCCCATGAAGATCTCTGCCGGATAGCTGTTGTACCATAAGAAACCAAGACCTGCACCGACCATGGCACCGCAGAATATGGAAAGCTCACCCACACCAGCCACATATGGAATCTGAAGGTAATGGGCAAGCCCTGAATGTCCTGCAAGGTAGCAGAACAGGGTATAGACCGCAGATGAGATAACAAAAGGACCAGTTGCAAGGCCGTCAAGCCCATCAGTGAGGTTAACCGCATTGGATGAACCAGCAATGACGAGAAAGGCAAAAAAGATGTAAAAGAGGCCCAGATCTGGTCGAAGATTCTTGAAAAATGGAACACTTAGCCTCGTATCCCAGTGGCCGCTCTTCATGAGTATTAGGGCACATATGCATACGAGCACCGCCTGTATGGCAAGCTTCCATCTGCCTGCAAGCCCCTTGGTGTCTTTCTTTTTCACCTTCAGCCAGTCATCGTAGAAACCTATGGCTGCAAAACCAACGAGGATCAACATGGAGACCCACATATACAGGTTTGTCAGATCAGCCCACAGGAGCGTGGATGAAACAATGGCAATGTTTATGAGTACCCCACCCATGCTTGGGGTACCGCTCTTTTTCAGATGGCTTTTAGGGCCATCGTTCCTTATAACTTGGCCAAACTGGAGCCTTTTTATCTGCCTTATAAACCAGGGCCCAAGGAACAGGGTAATGGCAAGGGCCGTCACTGCAGCATAGATGGTACGAAAGGTAATATATCTGAAGACATTGAATATGGGGAAATATATGTGTAGTGGATACAGAAGATGATACAGCATTTATCAAACGCCCCGCTCCAACCGCTTCCTTATTACAGAGGCAACCTTTTCCAGGCAAACTCCTCTTGATCCCTTAAGTAGAACTACTTTTCTGGTTCCATTAAAAAAAAGACCTTTCTCCTCGGCCAAGAAACTGGCTGCCTCTTGGGCTGTTTTAAAGGTAAAGATGCACTCTTTCGAAAGTCCTTGACTCTTTGCCCCTGTTGCCATCACATCTGCCATTTCTCCAACTGCAACAAGGCTCCTTGGCCGAAGCTGTGCCGCCTTTTGGCCAAGCTCAAAATGGAATCTTTCCGCATCCTGACCCAATTCCAGCATGTCTCCGAGCACCAGGTTCCTTCCAAGGCCTGGAGCATGCTCTGAGACCATATGCAGGGCCGCCTCCATGGAGGCAGGATTGGCATTGTACGTATCATCAATAACGATCCAGCCGGAGATCACTTCTATATTCATCCTTGCCTTTGGAGCGGGGCACTTTTCTATTCCCGAAACGATGTCATCCATTGAGATCCCAAGGCCAAGTCCTGTGGCAACAGCAGCCGCTATGTTCATAGCATTTACAGAACCAAAAAGGCGGGATCTTATCTCCAGATTTTCACCGCTCGCGTCAAGCCCAACCACAAGGCCCTGCTCCGTTGACTGCCAGGATCTTAGGATTACCCTTCCGGCAGCCTCCTTCAACCTGCCACAGGCCGACACCGTTCCAAAACCCCATATATTTTTTGCCCTTGTTCTTGCAAGATTCTCACAAACGAGCTGGTCATCAAGATTCACTATGGCTGTGCCGCTTTCAGGCAGTGATTCAAAAAGATAACCCTTCTCCTGGGAAATATTTTTTATGTCTCCAAGGCCCTCAAGATGCACTGGCCGGATACATGTGATGATTCCAACTTCAGGGCATGCGATCTCGCACAGTCTCTTTATCTCCCCTGGCAGGCTTGTTCCCATCTCCACAACAGCCCACTCCACTCCTGGCCTCATTGAAAAGAGGGTGAGGGGAAGACCTATGAGATTGTTGAAGTTTCCCTCGGTTGCCTGGGTCTTAAATGTTTGTGAAACCACCGAGGCCACAAGGTCCTTTGTTGTGGTCTTTCCACAACTTCCAGTAATGGCAATGGTCTTTAATCCGAGAAACCTTCTGTACCAGGAGGCAAACTGGCCAAGGGCATAAAGGCTGTCTTCTACAAATATAATGGGCGCTTCGGCGTCAACATCAGGCTTGCCTTTGCCCTTTTGGCAAACCGCAGCAACTGCTCCCTTTTTAAAGGCCTGTGAGACAAAGGTTCTGCCATCAAACTTTTCTCCCTTAAGTGCCCAAAAGATGGCCCCCGGAACCAGGGTTCGGGTGTCTGTGCACACTGAGTCAAAGGGAATGAAAAGGTGTTTTTTGTCACACTCTCCGTCAGTTGCCCGTACAACATTTTCTAAGGTTGGGCAAAATGTGCGACATGATCTCCTTTCTTCTCGTGCCTTACAAGAAAGGAGGTAAAACGCCTCCTCCAGCGCCTGTTTATCAGTAAAAGGCAACCTTTTCCCACCAATTATCTGGTAATCCTCATGGCCCTTTCCGGCTACAACGATTAGATCGCCCCTTGTTGCCTGTGCACATGCCCAGCGTATTGCCTCGGCCCTGTCTTCTATTATCCTCACCTTTTGCCTAAGATCTTTTGGCACACCATGGAGCATATCACGGATAATGGACAAAGGATTTTCACTTCGGGGATTGTCTGATGTAAAAACAGCAAGATCAGAAAGTTTCGCAGAAATCCTTGCCATTTCAGGCCGTTTTCCCTTGTCTCTGTCTCCGCCACAACCTATTACGGTTATAAGAAGTCCATCCCCCTTTATCTCTCTTATACCTTCGAGAACATTTTTTACTGCATCTGGTGTATGGGCATAATCCACAAAGGCACTAACTCCGCATGATTCAATCTTCTCAAGCCTGCCTGGGACACTCCTTGCTGCACGAATGCCACCTGCAATGTGCCCTTCTGGCACGCCAAGAAAACGGGCAGCACATACACATGCGATGATATTTAACAGATTGAACCTGCCAATAAGCTTGCTCTCCACATGAAGATCCTGACCCATAATGTCCAAAATGGCCTCTATTCCCTGGCTGCCAAGAATGAATTCCCTGGCATGTACGTCTGCCCCTGGAGATGAAAGGGAATAGGAAAGCTTTTCAAGGGTGCAACCATCAAAAAGGCGTTTTCCATAGGCATCGTCCATGTTTATGACACACTTGTTTGTGTAGCGGCTTGTAAACAGTTGGCTTTTTGCCCTAAAATATTCCTCAAGGTTTCCGTGGTAGTCCAGATGATCCCGTGTGAGATTGGTAAAAAGGGAGAGGGCGAACCTGCACCCTGCCACACGCCCCTGATCGAGGGCGTGGGATGACACCTCGGTTATAACGAAGTCGACCCCTTCATCCACACACCTTTTCAAAAATGCATGAAAAGAAACACAGTCTGGGGTAGTAAGGCATGACTTTGATTCCTCCTGCCCTATCCTCTGACAGATAGTGCCGGAAATGGCAGTTTTTTTGCCCCAGGCCTTAAAGATTTGCTCAAGAATATATGTACAGGTGGTCTTACCGTTGGTGCCAGTTATCCCAACCACGTTTAGTTTAGAACTTGGTGAACCAAAAAATGTATTGGAAAGGACACCTGCTGCCTTTCTCATGGAAGCCGCAGTCAAAATGGCAGCCTTTTCTTGAATGAGGGATGGAAGGTGGTTAAGGACGTCTTCTTGAACGAGTATGCATGTGGCGCCCCTTGAAACTGCATCTTCTACATAATCCGCTCCGTTGGCCTTCGTACCGGCCATGGCCATGAAAAGGCAGCCAGGAGACGCTTTTCTCGAATCGAGGCACAGGGAAGAGATTTCCATCTCCTCGCTTCCCCTGACCAGATGAATGATCCCATATGAAGCACCAAGTAGGGTCGCCAGTTTCATCAACTTCTGCTACTCTCTCCATTATACGGTCTGGTTCCAAAAGGGCCGACCTATCGTTTCCTTTTAGACCTATCCGTTACTGCAAACCAGCACACACTGGATTTTTCGGGAGATCCTGCGGCCTGGCCGCGGATATTGCTGCCTTACCTTGCCTGTACCAGAGAATCTGACCCTGAGCCCCAGACGACCAACAGTCTCGAGGGCACTCCTTATTGACATCCCCCTAAGATCAGGCATTATCCTGTGGCTGTCCTGCCCTAAAACCACCTTACCTGCACCATCGGCCTTTTGCGCAAACCTGAACTGCTCCTTAAGGGCATAAGAACCCTTTTTTGCAAGTAGGGCCATTTTGCCAAGTGTCCCTCGCCTTTGAACAGGAGTGTATCTCGCCTGGAACAGGACACTAATATAGCTTATTTTGGGATTGTCTGCAGGCCAAAAACCCAGGCCCACAACTTGATAACCCCTTTTCCCCTTTCCTGATTCAGGGCTGTAGGTGGCAATAGAAGGGCCGGAGTTATCCCCAAAGGCCTTTAGAAAAAACAAGTGGGCCTCAGGTGTCAGAAGCGGTTTTGCAGGACGGGCCGAAGCCTTTTTTGTCACGGTTTGGTCCTTTAATAAAAGCCTCGGTCTTACAACAGAGCCATTTTTTATAATTGAGGTGTATGCACAAAGTATCTGTAATGGTGTGGCACTTGCAGTAGAGGCGATGACATCGGTTACATTGGATGACAGCACTGAGGGAAGTCTTCCCTGTCTTTCCCCAGGAAGGTCTATGCCGGTTTCCTGTCCAAGACCTATGTTTATAAGAGAAGGAAGAAGAGCCGGACCGAGGGCAGTATTGTCCAGCTCTTCCTGGTCGAGACGTGTCCAAAAACCTGCATCTTGTCCAAAATTGTGCCAGTGCCAGTGCCCAAGTTTAACAACAGGCTGGTCACTTAAAGAGTCCTTGCCTTTTGAGGTTGCGGCCTCGCAAGAAATGGAATCTTTTTCATCCATTTTCAACCTGTGATCTATGGCCTTTGCCTCAGTAAGGGCCAACATTACAGGCCAGGGATTTGCAAGACCCTGAATGGCCAAATTTTTTTGGTTAAAACCGGCCCCATTTTCTGGGGCACCGTTTCTCCCTGAAACCATGGCAAGGATCTGGCCACTTTTTACATCCATCAGTATCAGTGCCCCTGCCTTAGACCTAAGACGCCTAATCTGATACTCAAGATTTTTCTTGCAAAGGGCCTGGAGATTTTTATCCAAGGAAAGGATGAGGGGATGATTACTGTCTTTCGTTGCCCTTTCTGACAAAAGCACAGTGTCATAGGCATACTCTATTCCATCAAGTCCCCTGCCGTATCTGTCTACGTAGCCTATGATGTCGCTAAAAAGCCCCTTGTAGGGCTGAATCCTGACAATCCTGTTTCCTTCGTCTCTTCTTGAAATGCAGAGAATGGTGCCTGTACGATCAACAACAGGCCTTCTGGAAAGAAGCCTGTACCTTAAAGAGGAGGCCTTGGAAAAAGAAGCGCCAGGGGCAAGAGCTTGGCTGTCCAAATGATTCTGTTCAGACACCCTCTCCCCGAAACAGCCTGACATTACCAGACTGACAAGGAAAAGAACCGCCACTAAGAGGAAAAGGGCGATCCTTTTCCTGGACTCCCTATCCTTTGTTTTTTTGTTCCCGCCCCTGACTAAACCTGTTTTCATGATCACTCCGGCAAAGTGACAATCTGATTCTCATGAGGGGGCCTTAGCCCAAGCCTCTTGCCTATCTTTGCCAGAGTTGCCCTGGAGGTAACCTTATCCAGTTGACTGTTGAGCCTGATATTCTCCTGATGAAGGGCTGCATAGCGACTTTCAAGCTGCGATATGTCGTCTGCAACCGTTTTTACCTTATAGGAGGTGAAAACCGAAAGACCAAGAAAAAGAAAAAGGGTCAGGAACACCAGGATCCCTCTTATAGAGGCACTCAAAATGGTACTGCCTGCCTTCTTGCCTCCCCGATGCGGTGCCCTCGAAGTATAGCCACGCCGTTGTGGCATTCTGATGGTTGCTGATTTTACAGTCATTTTTTCACCTCCCTATCTTTTAAGAGACCCTTTGGGCCACCCGCAACTTTGCGCTCCGGGAACGTGGATTTCGCCCTATCTCTCCCTTGGATGGACGGACTGGCTTCTTAGTAATCACCTCAAGTTCCTTGTGGCCCCGAAAAAAGCGTTTTACAATTCTGTCTTCCAAAGAATGGAAGGTAATAACGCAAAGACGACCCTGGGGCCTCAGACAATCCACTGCCACGTCAAGGGCCTCGGTAAGATTTTCAAACTCCCTATTTATGGCAATCCTTATGGCCTGAAAGGTCTTTGTTGCTGGATGAATCTTTCTTGGATGAAACCTTCTTGGTATGGCATCTTTTACTATCTGGGCAAGCTCCAAGGTGGAAAATATCGGGCGCTCTTCCCTTCGTTTGACTATGGCAGAGGCAATCTTCTTGGCCCAAGGCTCCTCGCCATAAATCTGGATAAGCTGGGCAAGCCTTTCTTCTGGAAGCTGATTGATCATGTCTGAGGCCAGAATTGTGCTGTTTCTGTCCATGCGCATATCAAGGGGCTCATCCCGCATGAAACTGAACCCCCTTCCGCTTTGGTCCAACTGATATGAAGAAAGGCCAAGATCCATGATTATTCCATGGATTTTGTCTATTCCTTCCTCAGACAACACCAGATCGATATTTTTGAAGTTGCTGTGGTAAAAAGAGACCTTATGCTCAAAGGCTCCAAGACGCTTCTTGGCAAGTTCAAGGGCCTCTTCGTCCCAATCTATGGCTATAAGCCTGTCTATCTGGGGATATGCCTCTAAAAGGGCAAGACTGTGTCCACCAAGACCAAGGGTGGCATCCATGAATATCCCTCCCCTTTCTGGAGCAAGAAAAGACAGGACCTCGTCCAAGAGGACGGGCTCATGAATACTATCCAGCTTAGAGTCCGATGCCGTATTCCGAGATGATATCATTGCTAATCTCATCAAAGTTGTCCCTTGTCTCGGCTAACTGTTTCTCAAGGAGCTCGCTGCTCCATATCTCAAAGTGGGTAAGCTGACCAACTAAGACTACTTCCTTTTCTATCCCTGCCCCCTGACGCAAATGGGCAGGAATGAGAATCCGACCCTGACCGTCCAAATTACTGTCCACTGCGGCCCCAAGCAGATAACGCTTGAAGGCAAGAACCTTGGGTGGGCCGAAACGAAAGCGAGTAAACTGTTCCTCAATGCTTTTCCATTCCTCGACCGGGTAAGCGGCAAGACATCCTGGCAGATTCGTCACTATTAAACGATTATCATACTTGGTTTTCAGAACATCCCTGAAGCGTGCCGGAATGCTCAGTCGACCCTTGGAATCAAGGTTATGGGTCGATCTGCCACGAAACATCCACTCACCCCTTTGCCCCACTTTTTACCACTTGATACCACCCACTATATTTGCAATCCGATATTCCTGTCAAGAGACAATTCTCGGATTTCTTGGGTCACAAGAAGCGTTTTTTGTTGAAAAACTCCTGTTTTTTCCTACCCTTAACCGGTTTTTCCACATAATGTTGTTGTTTTTAGGTGGCGACCAACATTTTATGGGGTATGCTCATACAGCCCGTAGAGGGCGTACAAACAAAGGATCCGGAGAAAAAAATGATAGTTACTGGTTGCGGGGCGCTTAATCTGGACGTCATATACCAGGTCGAGGATATGGGCACCTTGGCATCACAAGGCTTTCCTCTTGCACCTGGACGCGAATGCGTTCTCGACCACACATCTGCCAAAAGATTGCTCTCATTTTTAAAGGCTGAGGGGACGCTTCTTGGAAAAAGCGGAGGCGGCTCTGCTGCAAACACCATTTGCGCCCTTTCCCAAATGGGGCACAAATGTTTTTTCATAGGCAGTGTGGGCAGGGATGAAGAGGGAGAATTTCTAATAGAATCCATGGGCCAGGTTGACTGTTCACTTATTGAACGATCTGGCAAAAGCAGTTTGTGTATAATTGTGATGGACAGCTTTAGTCACGACAGGGCCCTGGCTGTTGTGCCTGGAACCATTTCTATAAAAACAGATAGCCCCAAGATGAAAACCATACTCAAAAACAGCCGACTGTTTCATCTAAGCTCCATCTCACTGGAACAAGGGCCAATGATTCAGGCAACCCTTGCTGCATCCTGCCCGCAGGATTGTATCGTAAGCTTTGACCCTGGTGAAATTTATGCAGAAAGAGGGTATGAAGCCATAAAGGATATCCTTAAAAAAACCTGGCTGCTATCAGCCTCAGACTTGGAATTTGAGGCCATCTTTGGGAAAAGATCGGTCATGGAGGTACTTTCAAAAGGACTCTTTGGACAAGAAATAAAGGCCACTAAGAAGGCTTTTCCAAAATTTTTCAGGGAGATGCCACCTCCTGTCGTTGCCAGAAAGTCAGGTGCCAAAGGCGCACTTATTGCCTCAAGGAGTTCCATTTTCAAATGTCCGGCAAGAAAGGTTGAACACATTGTTGATAATACCGGTGCAGGAGATGCCTTCAATGCAGGTCTTTTAAATGCAGTCTTAAAGGGAAAGGACCCCAAGGAGGCCCTTGAGGAAGGCGTAAGCCTTGCTGCTTACTCTCTAATGTTCCCTGGAAGAAGCTGGATAGAGCATCTTGATGAATTCATTATTCTTCCCTGAAGGCATTCACATCCTTTTTGGAAAAGCCGAAATGCACCTTTGCCCCCTTCTCAAGATGAATCAAATCTGAAACATGCTCTGGCCACAGGGCATGGAACATAACCCCTTCTGCCTCTATCTCCACGTGAAGATGGAAGTTTCTTTTCCATATGTTACATACCCGCCCTGAAAACCTGTTTTCACTTGCAGTACGATTGTCCTGACAATCAAGGGCAATAATCTTTTCAGGCCGGATGGATATGCGGTTAGGGATTTTGCAGCAGGCGGAGTGGTTTTCTGTCTCTATTGAAAGCCTGCCCATCATGATTTTGCCTGAATCATACGTTACGGCAAAAACGTTTCTTGCACCTACAAAGTTGGCCACAAAGCTTGAAGACGGCCTGTTGAAGATGTGACGTATAAGGCCCTTCTGGACAACCATCCCCTTATGCATGACCGCGCCCCGTTCTGATAGGTACATCACCTCCTCAAAGTTGTGTGACACCAATACAAAAGTGACCCCAAGCTCACTGTGAAGCCTCTTTAGGAGCCTTTTTGCCTCATCCTGGGATGGTGGGTCAAGGGAAGAAAGGGGCTCATCAAGAAGCACCACCCTTGGACTCAGAATCAGAACCCTCGCAAGGGCAACCCGCTGTCTTTCCCCACCGCTTATCCTTTCCGGATAGCGATGCAAGATTCCACCAAGGCCGAGGGTGTCGACTAACATGTTGAATCTGCGTTCTGTATCAGCCCCTTCCAAGGTATGATATCGAAGACCGAATCTGATATTGTTCTCCACTGTCATATGTGGAAAGAGACCAAGATCCTGATAGACTATTCCCATTCCCCTTTTGTGTGGAGGAAGGGAGGTTAGTTCCTTTTTTTTCCAAAAAATCCTGCCAGAAGAGCAAATGGCATTGTCAGGAAGGTGTCCGATGATTGCCTCGAGAAGCAAGGACTTTCCAGAGCCTGTAGGCCCAAGTATTGAAAAAAAATCTCCCTCGTATATGTCGAGATTTATGTTTTTTAAACAGAATCCTTGAAGTTTAATAAAGAGATCTTTAATTCTTAGCATTTGCCTTGCATTTTTGAGGGCTTTTAAACCCTTTCCCTGCTTCTTGCCAGAAATCTCATGGCAGTAAAAAGCATTACGGAAATCAGTATGAGCCATACGGCTACAGGCTGGGAGTATTTAAGTCCGTAGGCTGTAAAACGCTCATATATCAGTACCGGAGCAAGCATTGGATGATAGGCCACCACTATGACGGCCCCAAATTCGCTTATGGCCCTTGCAGTACACATGACCATACCAAGGACTATGTTACGCCATGCAAGGGGCAATGTGACCCGGAAAAAGGTGTCCCAAGGCCCTGCTCCAAGACTCATGGACACCTTCTCAAGACTTGCAGGCACAGACTCAAAACCCGCCTTTGCACTGTTTATGAAAAATGGTAGCCCAACAAAGGTCAAAACCGTGACTATTCCTGTATACGTCCCCATAATCTGGATTCCAAGCCACTGAAGAAGTTTTCCCGCTACGGTGTCTCTTGCTGAAAGACCAAGTATTGCAATCCCGATGACCGGATGAGGGATCATGATTGGCAGATCTATGAGCCCCTCCACAGCCTCCTTGCCCCGGAAGTTTCGCCTGGCAAGTATATATGCCAAAGGGGTACCGAAGGTGACAGAGATTAGGGATGCTGAAAGGGCAGTCACAAGGCTTCTTAGCAAAGATGCCTGCACCTCCGGCTCCAAGATGGCTCCTAAAAGCTCGGAAAAGGTGGGGGCAGCAACAAGTCTTCCCAGGGGATAAAATAGGAGAAAGAGTATTGGAAGGGAGAAAACGAATAGGGATAGATGAAAAAAGGAGGACCTTACAGGCTTCATTATGCCTTATCTGAGATCTTTGTCACGAAGTGGGCTTTTTCATTCATTTTGTCATTCATTTTGAAGGGAGTTTAACAAACCTTTTTATGCTGTCTGGAATTTTATCATACATCTTCTTAGACCCTGTCTCGCAAGGGATTAAAGGTGGCTGGCCAAGTTTTCTTAAAATCTTGACTCCTCCCTTTGGATCAAGAAGGTAAGATAAAAACGCCTCTGCAGCCTCTTTGTTGCTGGCATTTTTCAAGATGGTAACCCCGTAAATGCAGGCCCTGCCCCTCTTTATCATCCATGTACCAGGTATCCTTCCAGTCACCTTCACCTGGGCATTTTTGTAGAAATCGTCATACGCAGGATTCCCAAGATTGATCCTGTCATCAAGTCTTACAAACTTAAGATCGTGCTGAACCGCTACAGACAGATATTCCCATGCATAGTCAAGATTTCCTGTATTTAAAAGTGAAATGAGTTCCACTGATTTGGGCCTGATGTTACGCCTTCGCCTTGATGCCATGAGCTTGTTATACAAGCCTGGCTTCTTGTAAAACCTTTCGGCAAGCTGCATCACCATGAGGCTTCTGTAACCACAAGGATCCACATTGGGATCGGCATGTCCCCACATCACATCCTTTTTTAGGAGTATTTCAAACCAGTTATCACTGTTCACCTTGTCTGCATAACGGCTTTTGTCTGTGTAGCAAAGAACCAGTTGATTGGATGCAAATCGTATCTCCCAATCGGCATAATCAGGAATTAACAGGCCGTCTATGACTGTATAATCTGCAGAGGCAAATATATCCGCTCTCCTTCCTACATCCCTTATAAGTCTTGCCATTTTTGTGCTTCCCCCAGATTCCCTAAGGATATCAACGCCAGGGTATCTTTTTTCAAACTCCTGTTCCAGCTTCATGAACGGCACACTTAGGCTTCCTGCATGAAAGATAACAAGATTGCCTGAAGGAGCTGCCTTTGCCCCTGACAGGGGAATGAACATGGTTGCAACTGTTATTATGACAAATGAAAGATACATCTTTTGAAAAACCATTTTCCTCCAACCAGGTCGAGAAAGGCCCTGGCATTCCTTTTTATTCGATTTAATGGCCTGAATAGTCAACGTTCATGGGCAAGCTGAAACTTCATCTGCGATAGGTGGCATGAGCAAAAAATAAAAAAATATATGAAAAAAGGAAATCAAGCCATGGCCTGATTTCCCTTGAATACTGATGGCGGTCCCAAGGGGACTCGAACCCCTGTTTTCGGCGTGAGAGGCCGACGTCCTAGACCGCTAGACGATGGGACC
>JALSQG010000073.1 GCA_026985565.1 Deltaproteobacteria bacterium | reverse complement strand
GAGAAAAAGGGAATATGCCAACCAGTTGAGAAAGATATTCGAGTACGTAGGCGACAGGATCGGGATACATCTTGAGGCAGTCATAACAGATGGCACCCAGCCAATTGGAAGGGGAATAGGGCCGGTTCTCGAGGCAAGGGATGTGATGAGTGTGCTTAGAAACGACAAGGGCGCACCCCAAGATCTGAAGGAAAAATCCATTGAACTTGCTGGAAGGATACTTGAGTTTGACCCTGGTGTGAGGGGAGGGCAGGGCAAGGATATTGCAAGGGACATATTGGAATCAGGGAAGGCCCTTTCCAAGATGGAGGCCATCATAGAGGCCCAGGGTCGCAGAAGGGACATGCCAAGCCTTGGAAGCATGACCTATGACGTTAAGGCTGAAAGGGGTGGCACGGTTTCTGCCATAGACAACTATGTCATGAACCGGATAGCCAGGCTGGCAGGTGCCCCTCTTGACAAGGGGGCTGGCATATATCTTTATAAAAAGGTTGGTGACCGGGTGGAGGAGGGTGATGCCCTCTACAGGCTCTATTCCCAATTCGAGGCAGACTTTAACTTTGCCAAGGATTTTATATTGAGGCATTCTAACGGCTACCAGATATCCTAAGTGTCACAATGACAGACGGCGGATAGCTATAAAAGGAATTTGCTGTGGATAGCATGCTTATCTTTTTTGAAAATGTGAATAACCCTGCAACGAGGCTTTCAAGGCTCATGGGAATGGATTCATCTTCCATAAAGGTACACCATTTCCCAGATGGGGAGAGCCTTGTGACCCTGCCAAAGCCCTTGTCAAAAAGGGTTGTTATCTATCAAAGCCTGAATCAGCCAAATCAAAAGCTCGTAGAGCTTATGCTTTCCGCCCTTGGGGCAAGGAGCATGGGTGCTAAGAAACTGACACTTGTTGCCCCCTACCTTTGCTACATGCGCCAAGACAAGGCCTTTGGCCCGGGGCAGGTGGTAAGCCAGAAGGTGATAGGCACCTTTCTTTCCAATCTTTTTGATGCCATTTTAACAGTGGATGCGCACCTTCACAGAGTGAAGGACATAAGGGACGTCTTTAAGGGCTGCAACGTACAAAATCTTTCAACTGCAAGGATGACAGCAGACTACATAGAAAGGAACTACGAAGATGTGCCTTTTCTTCTTGGCCCTGATGAAGAGTCCCTTCAGTGGGTTCGAGCTATAGCGTCCCTTTGTCGTGCAGATTTTGGGGTATGCAAAAAGACAAGATATGGGGACGCGGATGTAAAGGTGGAATTGCCTGATGTGGATTTGGCAAAAAGAAGCGTAATACTGATAGATGACATAATAAGTACCGGGCACACAATTTCTTCTGTGGCAGAGAAGCTTCAAAGAATGGGGGTGCAAAAGGTTGACTGCATCGTAACACATGCACTTTTTTCAAGGGGTTCCTTAACACTTCTTAGAAGAAGCGGAATCAGAAGGATAATAAGTACAGATACGGTCCCCCACAGTACCAACCGGATATTTGTTGCCCCAGTCATTGCAAAGGCCTTAAAGAATCTTGTAACATAAAAATCAGGGTAGCCTGATTTCGCATAATTGATGATAACATCTCAAATTTTGATCTATGAACACGAATGATATGGCAGACATAACCACTGACGATAAATTTGCAGTCTGTCTTGTAAGCGGTGGGCTTGACAGTTGTGTTACAGCGGCCATTGCCCTTTCTGAATGTGACCGGGCCGCCTTTTTACACGTAAACTATGGCCAGAGAACCGAAAGACGCGAGCTTAAGGCCTTTGAGGACATTGCAAATTATTACAACATAAAGGAGCGGCTTGTTGTAAGCCTTGACTATCTTTCAAAGATAGGAGGCTCTGCCCTTACTGACAAAAGCATCAAGGTGCCAGAGAATGAGCTTTCCGACTCATGTGTACCGGTTACCTATGTACCTTTCAGGAACACCCACATCATAGCCATCGCAGTATCCTGGGCCGAGGTCATAGGCGCTGGCAGGATATACATTGGAGCAACGGAAGTGGACAGCTCCGGTTACCCGGATTGCAGGCAGAGCTACTACGAGGCCTATAACCGTCTTATAGAGGAAGGAACCAGGCCTGAGACAAGGATCAAGATACACACTCCCCTTATCCGAATGACAAAAAGGCAGGTGGTCGAAAAGGGCGCAAGCCTCGGGGCACCCTTTCATCTGACATGGTCATGTTATCAGAACGAGGATAAGGCCTGCGGGGTATGTGACTCCTGCCTTTTGAGGCTAAAAGGCTTTAAGGAGGCGGGCATGGAGGATCCCATTCCTTACCAGGGAGAAAAGAAGTGAACCGGTTTATGAGACCTAAAAATGGATGATAACACTAAAGGCCCTCCAAGGGCCGTATTTGAGTGCAAATGTTGTGGCCACTGCTGCCACGGTGTCAAGACTGTATCTGTCAGTAAAAAGGAACAAGAAGGAATAGCCGAATTTCTTGGGATCGGTTTAGAGGAGCTAAAAGAGCGGTTTCTTGTCACTGAAGGCGGTTCCACTTCCATGAAGGTGGTTGATGGACACTGTATCTTCTACGGCAAGGACGGTCTTTGCTCCATTCACCCTGTAAAACCCTTTCATTGTAAAAGGTGGCCACTTCATCCAAGCATACTTGCGGATGAGGCAGCGTGGCTTGCCATTAAGGCCGATTGTCAAGGTTTTAGAGAAGACGCTACCTGGGATGAGGCAAAAAGGATCGTAGAGGAATGGATGAATGAATCTTGAAGAGATAAAAAAACAGGTGTTTGTAAGCTGCCCCTTTGATCTTTTAAAGGAGAAGTACCTTTCCATCATAGTAAGCCAGGGCATAAACCCTGAAATCGGGCTAAATGGCACCATACTTGATTCCTACAGGTTTTTTGATTTTTTCGATGTTGCAAAAACCCTTAAGGCAAGCGGCCTAAAGTGTACCATCCATGCCCCTTTTACTGACATAGGTTGCGGCGCAATCGATTCATGCATAAGGAAAGTCAGCCTGGAAAGGCTTAAACAGGCAGTGGATTTGGCAGTGCTTTTTGAGGCAAAATCCCTTGTTTTTCATACAGGCTGGGAAAGAAAGATCTATGCAGATGCAAAGGAGTTTTGGCTATCCTTTGCCATTGATACCATATCGGCACTCTGTGAACATGCCAGGGCCTCCAACATACCGATCGCCCTCGAAAACGTATTCGAGCTTGATACAGAACTGCACAAGGGGATATTTTCAAGGATTCCAGAGGAGATGCTGGGATTTTGCCTTGATGCCGGCCATGTGTATGCCTTTTCAAAGACCCCATTGGACAAGTGGCTTGATGATCTTGGCCCAAGAATCAGACATCTTCACCTTCATGACAACAGGGGCGGAAGCGATGAGCATCTGGCCCCAGGGCAGGGCGTGATAGACTTTGATCTTTTGTTCTCTTGGCTTTCAAAACGTGGCATGAGGCCTGTTCTTACCCTTGAAGCACACGATGAGCAAACGGTAATCCCTGGGCTCATGGCAGTAGGAGAGCTTGTTGCCAAGTATTTCGGATGAGGTGGTGAAAAGGCCATTAAATTGCTGTAAAAGGACAAGTTAATCGAAAAGAAACTCTCTGAATTTGTCAGGCTAGGTGACAGGTGTCGGGAAATATCTTGACCGTTGTAAACACTTTCTGTCAATTGATATAACTTCTCATAGTATGCCAGTCCCTTTAACAGTTTCTTTGATTTCAGGTCATTGACTTTTTTCTTTTGTGTATATATTGTTTATACATGATAGATATCTTGGGGCTTGTGGTTTTAAAAATAGATCATAAAAAACCAAATAAATTAGAATATCCGAGGGGCAACTATGACAACGCAGATGATCATTAGGTTGGACCCAAACCTGAAAGATAAGGTTAGCAAATTAGCGCAAAAAGAGGGGAAAAGCCTTAGCGGACTGGTACGTGAACTACTTGAAAAATATATGAAAGAACGAGATATGGGATCGTACATCGATGATTTGTGGGATCGAATTGGTGAAAAATTATCTGAAAGAAAAATAACAACGGCTGATATCGATAAAGTGATCCAAGAAGTACGGAAACGAAATGAATAAAGTCGTTATTGACACAAATGTGTTCATTTCTTCTTTTTTTGGCGGCATTCCGAGAAAAATAATTGATTTATGGAAAAATGGAAAGATAATTTTATGCCTGTCACAGGAGATCGTTGATGAATATATCGAGGTCTTGATACGCCTGGGTGTCGACCCACATGAAATCAAGGAGTTACTGAAATTATTCGCGGAAAATTATTATTCTATATTTACAGCAAAAACACCAAAACTATCCGTCATAAAAGACGATCCAGACGACAATAAATTTATAGAATGTGCTGTTGCATTGGATTGCAAGGTAATCATTTCTGGTGATAAACATTTAAGGTCTATCAGGAGATACATAGACATTAATATCTTTTCTCCGAGAGAATTCATTGAGCAGGCAAGCTCAAATAGCTAATTTCCATCTGTTTCCATTCGAGCAATTTGTTGGTCCATAAAAAGGTCTTATGGGACAGGCAAATTATTGAGGTCATCCTCTTTCCAATCAACAAGGAAACAAACCCAAAATACGAGATGCACCCTTGCCGAATAAGACAAATTTCGCCACGTAAACCATGATATATGGATACATTCAAGCAACAGACAACAGCTTCTGAATCCATGTGCATGAAGCGGAAATGCACAAACATGGATGGATCAAAGGCCTTGTCGTGGCGAAGCCCATGAAAACCCAGAAAGACTGAAGAGTTTTAAAGTATGATTTTCGTACAATGAAAACAAGAAAGGGGTTAGCGCTGTAACGCTCACCCCTCTTTTGATTTCTTTGGTGGGCCGTCAGGGTCTCGAACCCCGAACCTACTGATTAAGAGTCAGTTGCTCTACCAATTGAGCTAACGGCCCTCAAGTTTCGGTCAATTAAATAATCTTACTTAACCTGCATGTCAAGAGGAAAGGGCTTGCTGATGAGTCGGGCAAGTTTGCCAGAAATAAATAACCAAATGGCCTGTTTCGACGTGTTATGGTAAAAGATGCCATGTCTGTTAAAAAGTTCATGTCGCCAAGGCGGCGGATCAGATATTATTGGCTGAGACTTATTCGTCTTAGAGGTAACCCCTTTGTAATCGCAAGGGGAATTGCAGTTGGCGCCTTTGTTGGCGTAACCCCCACCATTCCCTTTCATACGGTCCTTACCGTCTTTTTCTGCACTATTTTAAGGGCCAACATCATCGCTGCGGTCGTTGCAAATTGGATAGTTAGTAATCCGGTAACCATACCAGTTGAATATTATCTTTCTTGGAGGATTGGGGTATTGGTAACTGGAAAGAAGGTGACCTGGGGCCAGGTACAGCTAATGCTTCACGAGATCCATAGTGCAAGCTTTTTGGAGGCAGCAAGGATGCTCTGCTGCAAGTTTGCCGAGGTGTTATACTGTCTTGTTACAGGAGGCTTGCTCTTGGCACTTCCTGTAGGATTGATATCTTATTTTTGTGCTGTCTATTATTACTTTTATTTGCAAAGAAAGAGGCAGGAACGTTTTCTAAAGAGGATTTCAAAAAACAGGTGGCAGTGAAAGACGGATTTGTGCCATACAGCCTGCCCCCTTCTCCGAAAAAGGGTCTGGGGCAGAATTTTCTTTCAGACAAGAACATTCTTGAACGCATTGTGTCATGGATCCCGGAGGAGTTTCACCATCTATCAATAGAGATCGGAACAGGCACTGGTGCACTCACAAGACTTTTGTCGCACAGATTTTCAACAGTGATAACCGTGGAAAAGGATGAAAGGCTCGTAAGATGGCTTAAGGAGTGTGGCAGCCTTCCCCAAAACTGTGTGCTCCTTCACGAAGACGTACTCCGGCTATCCTTTGAGAAACTGATAACGGGTCAGGGCCTTGAAACTGCCTACGTGGCTGGTAACCTTCCATACAACATCTCATCTCAGGTGGTATTCAAGTTGTGCCAGGAGGAAAGGTGGGTGTCTGGGGCTTGCCTTCTTTTTCAAAAAGAGGTTGCACAAAGGATTACAGCAGGCCCTTCGTGCAAAAGTTACGGGGTCTTAAGCCTTGCAGCCCAGCACTTTTTCCGTGTACGGGCAGTTATGGATTTACATCCGCAGCTTTTCAGGCCAAGGCCAAAGGTGGTCTCTACCCTTGTGCTTTTTGATAAACGACTTGATGGGCCAAAGGCTGTGGATTTCAATTGCTTTTTAAATGTGGTAAAGGCAGCATTTTCACAAAGGCGTAAAAAGATAATAAATTCAATGGCAGCAAGGATTAAAATTGATAAGGGAAAACTTAAAGAAATACTTGCCCGTTCCGGAATTGACCCAGGATGCAGGGCAGAGGAGGTGGATCTTGATCACTTCGTACGTCTTTCAAATGAAATAAGCAATGGTTTTGTTTAACTTATTTGCCACTACCTTCTTGACAGTTGTGTTTATAACGGCATAATCTTCCAATTAAACAGAGACTTATTGCCATGACCTCATTTAAGAAGAAAGACATTGCAATCAAAGAAAATACACCCCTTGTAACCTCTGCCATCTCTCCTCATCAAAGGGCCTGTCTGGCAGAGAAGGCAAGTGAAACGGTCAGTTATCTGATTGGCCGTCTTATGGAGCTTTTTCCCAGCGCCAAGGATCACAGCCGAGACGATCTTGCCATATTTTCCAAGGAGATACTCTTTGCTTGCATGGTCATGGTGGAAAATGGGCCTCTTTTGGCAGGAAAGGGGCCGTATGGCAGGCTGTTTGAGATCCTATTGGACGAGCTTTGCAGTAGCCTTTATGAATCAATATTTGATGAAACTCCAACTGGCACAAGGTTTGAGTACTTTGCATGCCTGTTTCATAATGAATACAAGAGCTATAGGGAAGATTTTATACTAAAAACCAAAGCGGTGGTGGAAGACAGAAAAGGCGCTCTTGCCTTCATATTTAATGATGTATTGGAACACCTTTCTGCTTCCGGTCACTTTGAAGATAATCCACTTGATGATTTCTCTATCCACATAGACGGGCTTTTAAGGACGGTTCGTCTCATGATCTCAAAGGCCCTTTTGTCCTGATTCACCAAGTATCCATTTGTTTGACAGACAGTATGACAGGAATAGAAGATTTTACAGGTGAAAAGAGCACTCTTGGTCCTTCGTGCATCTCCCTGCGGAGCACTTCGGTTTCTGCCTGCTCCAGGCTTATTGCCCAAAGGTATTTGGGGGATTCAAATCAGATTCTTTGGGTGGTTCCGGAAAGGGACCTTGTGGAGACAAGGCGTAGGGAGCTTGAAGGCCTTGTTGGCATGGATGTCATTTCTGCCCATTCATACGATCATCATGCCTTTTTGCCTTTTGTGCCAAGCCGGTACAACGTTTCAAAGCGTATCGGAATGTTTGACAAACTTACAGATGGCAACCTAGCCCTTGTGGTTGCGCCTCCGTCTTTTCTTGTTGAAAGGTTTGTGCCAGGCGACATCCTTAAGGCCTTTTCAGAGCTTGTCATGGTTGGCGAGGAAGTGGAAAGGCAGGGGCTTTTGGACTGGCTACTGGATACCGGTTATGAACGAGTGGCTCGAGTTGTCCTTCCAGGGCATTTTTCTGTCAGGGGGGAGATAGTGGACATTTTCTCACCTGGTTTTGATTATCCGGTAAGAATTTTGTTCTTTGATGAGCTGGTGGAGGAAATAAGGCTTTTTAATCCGGAAAGTCAGCGGACTGTAAAGAAGATAGATGAGGCCGTTTTGCTTCCAGCTTCAGAGGTGATACTTTCAGGGAACCTGGTGGAGAAGGCCAAAAAGGCCATTGTGTCAACGGCCTCAGAGGCTGGTTGGAGCGGTTCACAGGTGACAGAGGTGATCCACAGTCTTGAGCAAAAACGTCAGACAGAATCAGGCCTCTCCCACATGCCTTTTTTATACAAAAGGCTTTGGTCCATCTTTGATTACCTGCAAGATATGGCCACAGTTGTCCTTGAATCACCACTGTCCATTTCTGCATACCTTCTCGAATATATGGGGCAGATGGAGGAGGCGTATCTTAACCAAATAAACAGGGGCAGGCTACTGCCAGCCCTTTCTTCTTTCAAGGTGGATTTTGACGAACTTTCCTGCGCCCTTAGGGAAAAAAGAAGAATCTTTATAAATCCCCCTTCTTTGGCAGTGCATGGCGGCAGGGGGCAATGTGAAGGGCTTTTTGACACAGAGTGCAGCAATATTAACGTGCAGGCAAGGAGGATAGAGCCTGGCCTATTTGCAGTGAGAAGGGGAGGCAGCAAAGAACTTTTTGCCCCGTTTTTCAACAGGCTTGACAAGTGGCTTGAACAGGGGATGAAGGTTGTAATAACTGCGGAATCAGACTCGGGCATGGAAAGGCTTACCGCCCTTTTCCATCACTATCACAAGGGATTTAACCTTTTGAACCCTCCCTTGTCTTCCAGTTTTGATCTTCCAGAAAATGAGGCGGATGGACCGGGTGTTTTCCTGATAAGGGGTTTTTTGGCAGAGGCCTTTGAATATGGGTACGAAAAGGCGGTCTTCATTCCAGAGGCCCTTTTATTTAAGAGCCCAGTTGCCTCCAGGGCTGGTCAAAAGAAGAAAAAAAAGACCAAGGAGCCTGTGACACTTTCCCAGATAAGCACTGGGGATCTTGTGGTACATCGGGACAAGGGTATCGGCAGGTACCTTGGCCTTGTAAGGATGAAGGCTGCCGGCGTGGATTCAGAGTTTGTCCATCTGGAGTATCATGGTGGAGACAAACTCTACGTTCCTGTAGACAGGCTTGGGCTTTTGCAAAAGTACGTCGGGCTTGATGGGCGACAGGTTCGCCTTGACAAGCTTGGGGGCAGGTCATGGATTGCAAGGAAGTCAAAGGTTAAAAAGGCAATCAAGGAGGTTGCCCATGAGCTTGTTGAGCTTTATGCACTAAGAAAGATAAAGAAAGGGATTGCCTTTGGTGAACCAGACGAGATGTATAGGCAGTTTGAGGCGGCATTTCCCTTTGAAGAGACAGAGGATCAGCTTCAGGCAATTAGGGAGATAATATCGGATTTGCAGGCCGATTATCCAATGGACAGGCTCCTTTGTGGAGATGTTGGCTTTGGAAAGACAGAGGTTGCCATGAGGGCCGCCTTTCTTGCAGTGGAAAGCGGGTATCAGGTCGCAGTCCTTGTTCCTACCACCCTCCTATCAGAACAGCACGAAAGGACATTCAGAGAAAGATTCCGGAACTTCCCAGTAAGTGTTGCAGGCATCAGCCGCATGAAGAGCAAGGCCGAACAAAGAAGCATCCTTTCTATGACAAGACGTGGCGAAATAGACATCTTGATAGGCACACACAGGCTTATCCAGGGTGATGTCACCTTCAGGAAACTCGGGCTAATAATAGTGGATGAGGAACACCGTTTTGGTGTAAAACACAAGGAAAAACTCAAACTTTTGGCCAGGGATGTAAACTGCCTTAGCCTTACTGCAACACCAATTCCACGGACGCTTCAGCTTTCGCTACTTGGAATAAGGGACCTTTCTACCCTGGAGACCCCACCTGTTGGACGTATTGGTATAAAGACCTTTTTGGCAGAGTATGATGACTCCATAGTCAAGGAGGCAATCACAAGAGAGATAGAAAGGGGTGGCCAGGTATTTTTCGTCCACAACCGGGTAAGGGGCATCTACCAGGTGGCTGAGCATATCTCTTCACTGGTAAAAGAGGCGCGGGTGGATGTGGCTCACGGCCAGATGGATGCGCCAGAACTTGAGGAAAAGATGATAAGATTTGTCAGAGGGGATATAAACTGTCTGGTTTGCACTACGATTATAGAATCAGGTCTTGATATCCCAAGTGCCAATACCCTCATTGTAAACGGCGCCCACAGGCTTGGTATTGCAGATCTGTATCAACTGAGGGGCAGGGTGGGAAGAAGCAGCAGGCAGGCCTATGCATACCTTCTCGTACCCAATCTCCAGGTCCTTGGAAAGGATGCCTCCTTGAGGATAAAGGCCATTATGGAAACAGGGGATCTGGGCGGAGGAATGAACCTTGCTATGCATGATCTTAAGATAAGGGGGGCTGGTAACCTTCTTGGTGTTGCCCAGGCAGGACAGATCTCAGAAGTTGGATACGATCTGTATCTTGATCTTTTAAAAGAGGCAATCGAGGATTTAAAGGGAAACAAGGTTGAAGAACGGATTGAACCAGAGGTGAATCTTGGTGTTTCAGCCCTCATCCCTGAAGAATATCTGCCTGACATAAGTGCCAGGATGGAGCTTTATAGACGGTTTTCACAGATAGGATCCGCAGAGGAGTTAGAAGATGTTAAGGCAGAACTGATTGACCAGTTTGGCAGCGTGCCTCAGGAGGTGGAAAACCTTCTTGAGATCATGGTCATAAAATCGCTTTTAAGAAGGCTCAATTGTGTTAGGCTTGATGGAGTAAGGAGACAGGGGCTAAAGATCACCCTTAGTTTTGGAAGCAGCGGCCCTGTGAATCCCGACAGGCTTTTGGCCATGGTGCAAAGGGATGGACGACTTAGCCTCATGCCAGGAGACAGGCTTTCAGTAAGGGTTAGCAAAAGGGATCTTGGTCCAGAAGAGGCCATCTGTAAGACCAAAACAGTATTGAAAGAATTGCTCAAACTTACTAATTAGAATTAGAAGATTCATAATAAAGCACAAAAGCAATGGTCTATTAAGATCGTTGGTTCTTTGGGGATACATAAAAAATGAGAAATCCTTTTAGCTTCAGGTCAGTTATTTTTGCATTTGCCATCCTTTTGTTTTTTTCTTCAGCCTCCCTTGCAGTAATAGTCGATAGGATCGTGGCCGTTGTAAATGGAAAGGTTATTACCCTTTCCGAACTTGAAAAAAGGGCCCAGCCCATACTTTCCAAGTATATCACTTCTGACATGAGCCATGAGGAGCAGGCAGAGATAAGGCAAAAGATCTATGCCCAGATCCTTCCCCAGATGATAGATGACTATTTGGTGGATGATGAGATAAAGAGGTTGGGAATCAAGGTGACGGATGAGGAGGTAGAGGGGGCAATAGAAAATATCTGTAAGAACAACGGCATCACCAGGGATGAATTTGAAAAGAGGCTCAACCAGGAGGGAGTAACCTTAGAAGATTACAAAAAGCAGATAGCAACCCAGATAGAAAGGCTTCAGCTTGTAAATGCAGAAGTAAAATCCAAAATAGTTATTACTGATGAAATGGTAAAGGATTACCTTAGGAAACAAAAGGGCTCAACAGGTTATGAAGGGCCTTTTTACATCTTGGAGCACATCTGTATTGTGCCGGAGGGAGACGGGCCACAGGCCGAGCAAATGGCAAAGGCAAGGGCAGAGAAGGCCCTAAGGGCGCTAAAGGAAGGGGTGCCTTTTGAAGAGGCAGCAAAAAGGTTTTCAAGCCATGTCCCGGCGGCACAGGATATTCGACTTGGAGTTTTCAGCTTGGATGAGATGGCTCCATATATCAAAGAGGCAGTCAAGAGGCTTTCTCCTGGTGAATACTCGGGCGTTCTCAAAACACCCCTTGGTTTTGAGATCCTGCGACTTTCAGGCATATCAAACAGCAAGGATGTTGACGTGGACCCGGCCACAATGGAAGAGGTTAGGAGAAAGCTGTACGATCAGGAAATAAATCAGAGATTCCAGGACTGGTTGAACGAGCTAAGGTCCAAGTCCACCATCAGGATCTTGTTGTAAGTATGAAAGGGGCACTTAACAAAGCAAAAGGCAGGTCTTGACTCCATGGCAAAGGAAACAGTAGGGGAATTCCTTAAAAGGGAAAGACAACTTAGGCAGATTTCCATACAGGAGGTAGCAGAGGGCACAAAGATCTCTATAAGCCGTCTTAGGCTCATAGAGGAAAACAGGTTCGATGACCTGCCTGCAGAGGTGTTCGTAAGGGGTTTCATAAGAAGTTATGCAGACTATATTGGCATCGACCCGGAAGAGGCAATACTACGTCTTGAAGAAGACATGAAGGAAAAGCCACTTCAGGGCAACAGACAGCAGGAGATGACCTCTGCCACTCCAATTGATGTTGGTGTCCGGCAGCCACGGCGAATACTCCTTTTATCAGTGGTTGTCTTGCTGATTTTGCTCCTTGCTGCCGGTGGCTACTATCTATTTTTTTCAGAAGGAATTTCGCCCTCTTCCAAACCAGGTACAAACTCCACTGTCGGGACCATGATTCCTTCTGAGGCAGGAGACAACAGCTTGTCAGTGAAAGAAAAGACAGGGCCAAAGATACTTCTTGAGGAAGTCGTCAACTCCACCAGCTCAAGCCCCTTATCAAAAAAAACGCTAAAAGGTAAATAACCAAGCTAGGTGATTATAATTTTTCCATTCCTGTTTGTTGTAGGGCTAATGCTCTGTTTGCCTGCCTATCTGAGCTCCCGTAAGAGGGGGAATGAATCCAGATGGTTCTTGTTTTCTTCTCTGCCAGCCCTTGCACTATGGATAGGACTGGCTGCATCAGGATATGGTGCCCAAAGTCTTTCAAACATAGTCGAAGTGATTTTGATTATCATAGCCGCGGTTGTAATGTCATATATGAAGGTCCTTGTCATTGATCGAAAATTTCATAAACCGGTACAAACCACATACACCATGATGGCAATCTTAGCGGTTGTTACGTTTTTACTAAGGACCTTTATGCCAAACTTACCAGAATGATAGAACAAATTGTCCATCAAGTTGTCTTTTATGATGAATTTAGTTGTTAGGGTGACTTTGGCCACTTTTTAACAAGGCATGTCTGGCAGTAACGTTTACGAATCCATAGTTCTTGACTCAAACGCCATGGGAGAGAGTGACCTTGTAGTGACTCTTTTTACCCTTGAGCATGGTAAGGTCAGATGCGTGGCAAAGGGTGCAAGAAAAAGCAAGCGCAGGTTCATGAATGCCCTTGAACCATCAACGTTCCTCCATGCAGTTATTAGGGAATCGTCACGATCAACCCTGTTTTTTCTGGAAAACGCGACGGTGAAAAACGTTTTTGAATCCCTTCGTACGGATTACACCAGTTTTGTGATGGCAAGCCTGGCAATGGAACTTGTGGATTTGTGGTGCAGGCAGAATCAGCAAGAAAAACAGATATACGATCTGCTGTTATGGTATCTTACCAGCCTTGATGGTACAGGAGTACCAAGGCAGAAGATG
>JALSQG010000072.1 GCA_026985565.1 Deltaproteobacteria bacterium | reverse complement strand
CTGAAAGCCTCCAATTTGCCATTTCTTTAAAAACCGCACTAAATCATCAGATTAAGTATGGTTTCGGCCTTTTCCATCTCCTTAGAAGAGACGACCTTATCTCTTGATGCAAATTCCTTTGTTATGTTGGCCATAACATAAATTATGGTTCCTACCAGATCGGGAAGCCTTTTCTCAAGCTCATCCTCAAGGGCATACTTTAAGGGCGGAAGGGTAGTTAGATGGTCCAGTATTGGCTGAAGCTCAAGTTCCTCTTCAAGTTCCTTGAATTTTTCCATGGATTCCTTCATCGCCTTTGTAAGAGGCACGTCACACATCCAAATAATGTCTCTGCCGTTGTAACGAGCGTTTCCTTCGGCAACCACAAGTAGATCGTATAGTTTTTGATCCACCAAATCACTGATCTGCTTTACCTTGCTATGGTCTATCCTAAGCCCTGCCGCTTTTTTATAAAGGGCTTCTATCTTGTGGGTTCCTGTCACTGCCATTTTTCCTATCCTCCTTTTGCTTCTCAGCTCCCTTTCACCTTTAGTCAGGAATCAGGTTCGTCGTACATACCTTTCAAGAAGAAGAATCACCACGAAGATGCAAATGATGGCAATCAGTGTTATCCATACGTAAGATTCTATGAAGCCTCCAAATATGCCGGTCAGGAACATCACGATACCTACAAAAGACAAACCCCAACTTATCCGATAACCATCCAGAAAAGTGGAAAGACCAAGGATTAATAAAAGGATGAGACCTGTGTTCTCATAGTTAAGACGCCCCATCTGCAGTAACATAAACACCCCTGCAACTGTTATAATGGTGGCGACCCAGTGCACAAGTTGTGTAATAAATATCTTTTGCACTGGCTCACCAAGCCTCTTGGCCCTGGCCCAGCCTATGACCATAGCTGTTATTGCAAGAACAACGGCCATGGCACCCCAGTACCGGTAACTTTCAAGGGGACGAAAGTTTGTTATCCCTATACCAAGAATGGATAGAATTATTACAACTACCAGGGCGATTTCTTCTATGCCCCACTGGTATCTGGTGTCATTACTACGAGGAGAGAGATTACCGTCTGCATTCATAACCTTACGCCCCTTTCTCTACCTGTTCTTCCATCTTTTTCAGTTTTATTCCGAGCATGAACAGAGAAATCCCATCAAGCAACAAACTTATACTTATGTACAAACCCAAGACTATTGCAGACGTCGTTGGCCATCCTACAAGGAGTAACATTGCAAGGGTCAAGGAAAGAACGCCGTTTAGTAGCAACCATCCCCAGCCTGGATTGGGATATTGCATATAGGCCAGACCAAAACCAGCATAGGCATCCACAAAAAGATAGGCGATTATGAGAAGAGTAAAAGCAGCTATTCCTGCTCCTGGTTTGATGATGAAAAGGGCTCCTGTAAGGACCAGTATTACTGGCTTAAGCCACCCGATGAAAGACCTGGTATGATATTGATAGCTATAATAGGCAAAAAAGATCCCTCCTGCAATCATGAGAATTCCCAAGAAAATTTCTATAGTAAATGAAATAAGATGAGGTGCAATAACCCCTATAATTCCAAGGGCTATCAGCAGTGAAGCCGCTATCATTATTGATTTTTCAAACATTTTAAGAAAATTACTTCTTACTGCTTTCTTATTTTCCATTTTAAACTCCTCCTTATGACTTCTGAAAAAAAGCCCCCGACTTTGTTAAAAAATCACCTATTCATCAAAGGAACGATTACCACCTTTTCCTTCCCGCCAATCTTCAATGCCAAACGGAGTTCTTTAACACTCAGGGCCTCATCCTTGCCAGGGAAAAACAAGAAACCATGCACAAGCTCGCCAGGGCCTATTACGCTGTTTTGAAGGGAACGATTTAACAAATCCTGCCTTATTTGCTCTTCAGAACCGGACAATGAGCTTACACCACCTGCAATGGCCCCTATGGTGGCACCTGCAACAGCACCCCTTGCAACGTCTTTTTTCACCTCATGACCAGATACAACGCCAACTGCAAAACCCACAAGGGCTCCGGCAGCACCAAGAATGGCTGCTGGCTTAACAGTGCCCTTTGCAATATTTCCGACCTCTGTGTAGTCTTTGACCCTTCTATATGCCTCCTGTTCAGGCAATATGGGCCATGCCTGGCCGTCTTTGTCTATCAGGAAGGTCTGGAGCGGGTCTATGACCACTCCTTTTTTGCCCTGATTGTCTATTACGATCTGTACTGGCAGAAGGCCTGCCTTTCGAATGTCAAAACCAAACCTTTTTTCTGCATAGTTCCTTGAAAGATAGGCAGTGCCTGATATCTGCACACCTTCTACAAAGACGTGTTGAGGCTGGCTTGAAGGAAGGCTCACAGGAACGGCCCTGTACTTGTATGATGAACATGAAACCAAAAGGCTTAATAGCACAAGGATGAAAACAAAGAAATGGATTTTTCTCATGGAAGAGCCCTCCAAAAATCTTTGAGAAAAACAATAAGTAGCACGTAGGGCAAGTCAAGGAAAAGTTGTACCAATCAAGACAGTAGCAGATTGCTATCATTAACGACCCTTCTTGCCCCTTTACCAACTTCCCCGCTATAATCTTTTTGAGAGGGTTTAATGTAATATATTCTTTCATTTCAAAACAGAAGGGGTGAGAACCAATATGGACAACTTCGAGTTTTGCAATCCAACCAGGATAATCTTTGGAGAGGGTGTCTTAAGCAGGCTCGGCCAAGAGGCAAAAAGGCTTGGGGAAAGGTGTCTCCTCGTTACTGGAAGGTCCAGTGCAAAAAAAACAGGAGCATATCACAAGGTGCGCAGGCAGCTTGAAAAGGCAGATATAGAGGTGTCTGACCTTGATGGAGTGCAGTCAAACCCGGTTCTTTCAAAGGTACGACAAGGAATAGAGACGGCCCGCAATAAAAACATAAACTTTATGGTTGCCCTTGGAGGAGGAAGCGTAATGGACACTGCCAAGGCAGTTGCTGCTGGCTGCCTTCTGGAAGGGGACATATGGGACGTCTTCCAGGGAAGGACTGAAATAAGAGGAGCACTTCCAGTAGTGTGCATACCAACCCTTGCAGCATCAGGCTCTGAGATGAATGGTTTTATGGTAATAACAAACGAGGAGTCAGGTCACAAACTTGCGGCAGGTTCACCTCACCTTTATCCGCGACTTTCCTTTCTTGAGCCTACCCTTACCTTTTCTGTTCCACGAAATTACACTGCCTACGGTGGAGTAGATGCAATTTGTCACCTTCTTGAGCCTTATTTCAACGGTCCAGACCCCTTCACCCCGGTACAGGATGAGATGGCCGAGGGCCTAATTCGCACCATAATGAAGGCTACACCAAAATGCATGGACAGGCCGGATGATTATCAGTATAGGGCGGCCCTTATGTGGGCAGCCACCCTTGCATTAAACGGCCTTACAAGGGCCGGAGTTGGTGAGCATCCCTTCCCTGTTCAT